>JAHFQF010000015.1 GCA_023266435.1 Legionellales bacterium
TACATTGAAGTATATTACAATCGTAAGCGTCTTCATTCAACTCTCGGCTATCTCAGCCCAGAGGCTTTTGAGGCAAAATCTGTAGCTTAGTAACCTGTCCGCTTTTTCGGGGCAGGATCACTTCTCTATTTGAGGCACAGCCAACCCACAATGGCATGTCTTTGGAGGCTGCTTGAATTTGAGCGAATAAATCTCGGTTAGTTTGTAAAAGCAAGTATTGCACAGCGGCTCTAAAATCAGCATAAAATTCTGTTTGAAAAGCTTGCGTACACTGTACGATTTTCTGTGTTAATGCGGCATCTGGGGCTTGGATATGAGTCAATTCATCAGCAGTAAGCGCTTGAGTAAGATACTGTAGGAGCAATCCCTCACGCGCCTCCAGTGCTGCTGAGAACAAGAGGGTATACTGTTTTCTGAAAGTTTCATTGAACAAACACCCATCTAAATCAAATAAGTGTGCCTGTCCCTGTGCTTCTTTATGACTCATGATAGGTCTACGCTCCTGTATGAAGATTCTGCTCCAAGATAAAGGAGTCAAAAGTTAGTCAGATACGTTTAATATAGACTAAAGAGCGTAGTAAACAAGAAAAGGGCAAGAGGGTGTAGTCGTTCCACGATGAAATGAGGAAATCGTTATTGCTTGGGTATATTCTCTGTATGTCAAAGAATATGGCATAATGGTGTTTGAAAATTGGCGCCCAGTGCTGTGCACAAGTCCTGGTTCAAGGGGATAACTATCGTGCGATTAACAAATAGTGAGATCAGTGAAATAAAAAATGTGATTACTACGTTTGATCCCAATGCGTCGGTAGTTTTATTTGGATCACGAGCCGATGACACTAAAAAAGGAGGGGATATTGATCTCTTAATTTTATCTGAGATTCTTAATCCTCAAGATAAAAGAAATATTAAAATTGCATTAAAGGACAAATTAGGGGATCAAAAAATAGATGTGGTACTTTCCATAAAAGGGGAAGAACCTATCGCAAAAATTGCATTACAAGAAGGCGTCTTTCTATGAAAAATGATATAAATTATCGTGAGCTGTACGTAGTATTTTGTAAAGACTTAGCAGAAACAGCGAGATGGTTAGAGCGTTCTTTTAGCATCTGTGAACAGATTGGTATTAAAGAAAATTATTCTCCAGTAGAGCTGGATGCCTTTGAAGTGTTAACTAGCCGATTCGCCAGATCGATTGATTTTTTGATACAAAAAATATATAGAGGGTTGGATGTCTTAGAGTTAGAGCCGCAGGGGACGATTATTGACACCATTCAGCGTGCACACAAACGGGGTTTGATTGATGCGCCACAAGTTGTGCGTCAAATGAAAGAATTACGTAATGAAATCGCCCATGAATACACTAACCGAGATTTGATTTTGCTATTTAAAGACATTTTTCAGTTTACACCCATGCTATTAAGTTACATTCATCGTGCGTTAGCGTATCCAATTAAGTAAGATTGAAACGATTATATACGCTTCCTCATTTGCTTTTAAACGGTTGAGTATAGCGATCCCCCAGCAATTTTCTGGAAAAATAGTAACAGCTCAGCTACCTCTATGACCTGCCTACGAGCTGAGAGTCTGGATGCCACCTCAGCCCGGGCACCTATGGCCTAGGGGGGCTGAGCTGTTATGAAAAATACGTTGTGATACACGCAATGACACAATGTTAACTAACTTGTGTTTGTGGCCGATATGAGCGTATAATAGATAAAATTCTGCTTTTTATACTTCAAAAGGGGCTTCTTATGTCAGCAGGACAAAAACCACAAAATGTGCCAGTACAACAAGTTGATTTGGGGAGCTTCTTACGGCCTGTATTAACAGAAGCAATTCAAGCAGAGGTCTTAATGCATTTGCGCGAGCAAGAGGCGAAACCTGAAAATGTAAATGCAGACAGATTAGCAGGGGATATCCAGAACGCACTAGAGGCTAAAGTGTTCGAGAGCCTGGGTGTGGACAGTGCTTTTTGGAATACATTGCATCGCGATCCTAGCGTGCGAGATAAATTTGCAGGGTTAGCGTTAACACCAGAAAACGTGAGCCCTATGACAGACTTTGCATTGGAGCAATATGAAGGTGTGGGCCAAGAAATTGCTAGATCACTGCTCAGAGCTTTTCCTGCCCCATTGAATACACCCGGTGAAGGGCATTGGAAAAAACAACAATCAGCCATTCAGCAAACGATTGAAAGCCAATTAAAAGCCAGAGACACAGTCGCGTTGTCACGCTGTAATCAGAAATTGGATGAAATATTAGAGGCAGCTAATGTTAAAGACGCAGCCGCAAAAGAAGAAGCTAAAAAAGCTTTGTTTAGTGCAGTGGCTAAGCGTCGTGCAGCGTTAGACGCCGAAGCAAATCATCTCAGTCAATTTGACCGTGACAAGCAAAAAGCAGCAGACGAAGAAAAGAGTAAACAAAGCAAGCCACAAGCTCAGCAGCAGCAACAAAGTGCTGGTGCTGAACAGGGTGGCTCCGATTTTGACAAGTGGATGCGTCAGCGGGATTATCAAGGTCAAAACTTGGTTGTGTCGATGGTACTCGCTTTGGTTCTGTCTAAAGGGCCGTTGAATATTATTGATTACATCGGTTGTATTTTGACCGGTGGTGCAGATGGCTTATTACGTAAGTGGAAAATGCTAGAATATCAAGGCATGACTTTTCACAATCAATTAGCCAGTGAAAAATTCAATCCATTAGATGGTGGTGCAGATGCACCCAGGGCGCGAACAGCCACAGATGAACAAGGGGGAGCCACTGCCGCACAAAATGCAGTCGCTCAGCAAGCCAATGCCGGTAACGCCGCAGCGCAAGCAGCCAATAGACCTAAGCCACAACAAGGTTAATAGTAACTTTTACAGTATAGGGGCTGGTCTTAAGTGACCACCCGCTAAATGCCCACACAAGTGGGCATTTTTTATTTCTTTCCACCAGTGTCTGGATCTTTCCCTTTAGGTCTATCACCAGGTGATACGGTTTGAGAGGATCGAGGCAGAGGTGCACTAGGCAAAGGCGGTGGTGCCGGAGGTGGGGATGGGGGCTGTGCTCCAGGTAGAGGCGGGGCTGGAGGCGGAGGCACTGTCCCTGGGGGTGGTGCGGGTGGCGGCGGTATTACTGGTGCAGCCTTTGAAAGCGCTGGATCGGGAGTGGTTTGCCCAGCTGGTATTGAAGGTGTCTCAGGTTTTTTCCATGCAGCATTTTTTGAAGGATCATCCATCTTTGCCTGTGAACGTGCTCTTGATTCTGCAAGTCTATCTTGTATTTGTTTCTCTTTTTGTGCAGCTTCAAGTTGCTTTGCATCATCAGCAATCCGTTTTTCGTCAATTTTGAGCTGCATTTTTGCAGCTCCATGCTCAATTTGCTCATTAAAACTTAATTTGCCCATTTTATCTCGTTGATCTTGTAATCTCATTTGCAATGTAGGGTTTGTTGGCCCCGCAGGCTTCAGGCCCTGACGAACATTGGTTTGTGTTGTTTTTTTAGCTGCATCTGCTGTTTCACGCGCTGTTCTTTGTTTATCCATTTCTTGTTTGCGACGTCTAATATCATCAGCAAAAGTACTTTGTGCTGTAACATCTGCCATAGGTTTGCCAAGGATTTTTTCACGTTGAGCTTGTATTGATTTTTCAAATTCAGATTGAGTCTTCCCAGGTGTGGTTGAAGCAGAAGGTTTCGCCAAATTAGGTGGCAATGGTGGCGCAGGTGGCGGTTTGGTTGCATTCGCTGCATCTCTCTTTTTCTGAGCGGCTTTACCTGCTTTGTGGAGTAAGTCTGCCATGCCGCTGGCGCCTTGCTCAGCAAGACCGCCCACTGCCGCAGTACCTTTATCAAAGGCTTGAGAAATGACTTGATCCAATTCTTGACCATCACCACTGTGCTCTGGATGTCCTCCAATCCAACGAATCACACGATCCGGTAAAATGTGAATTAAACCAAAACACTGATTAGTAGCACTTGAGATCAGTGCGGTATAAATAGTAATGAAGGCTATGGAGCCTAACATACCGAGTGTACCCATGATCTGTCCAGAGACAGCTTCTTGAAATCCATAATTTAATAGGGTAATCGCTGAAATTAAGACTTTGCTACCTGCCACAAAGCCTATCACCATCAAAGTAGGGCGTAGCATGACATTGGCGGTTAACATGACAGCAGGATGTGCTTTACCCAAATGATCATTAGAAGGAGAAATAAAGCCTAACGCCACAATAGGCGCTGCGATCATCATTTCTATGACCATAATTAACCAAGTGATGGCGGCTACGTTATAGATCATAAAGGGAATCAGTGGGATGTAAATGCCCAGTGTCATGGCTGCGCCCCATAAGATAGACGCCATAAATGCGATCAAAACCATGACGAAGCTGAGAATATCTGAGATCGCAAATCCGGTACCGCTCCCAAGTAAAGGATAGTCGCTATTCCAACCTATGATCACGAGTACGATAGCGACAATTAATGAAGTATATAGCAGCATTTCAATGGTAAAGGCGAGCTCTGTACCCATTTTTTGCATAGAGCGGATAGGATCAGCACTGCGAGTCGTCATATATTGAGTAAATTTCACAGCGGCTTCTACAAAAATGCCTGAGCCACCGCTCATGGCATTGCCAGCAGAGCCATAATTAGCTGGACTGAGATTCAAATCTGAGTACTCATCTGCCTCTCCCAAAATTCCCAATATCTCTTGATAGGTTTTGTTAATCTTCTTAGCCCATTCTTCATTCATACGAACAGGTGGAGTGGTCTTAGGGGGGATGAGTGCGCTGAGTGATGTGCCTGAGCCTTCTGCGAGCTTAAAATAATAACTTCCCGCTGTGATCCACCCATTTCGAATCGAACCATCGATAATGGTTTTATCTCGTAATACATTGGTATATTCCAAAGATTTAATTGCGAGCATCTCTGCATTATAGGCTCGCATAGACCGTTCTAGTAAGTTTTTTAATGCATCCTCCCAGTATATTTTAGGGATTGTCAAAATCGTTTCAATATCATTATCTAATATTTGATACATGGCCTTCAGTGCTTTGAGCTTGATTTTACTGATGATGGCTTCTTGTTGTAGTTTGATTTTTACTTTATCTTCGTCAGAGGTTGTTGCTGACAAAGCCTTTTGAATAATCGTCCCCTCTTCTGAGAGGTTAGGCACACGGACTTGGCCGCAGGCTCGATGTGCCTCTTCTTGAGTAAAGTTAGGAGAAATTTGATAAGAGCCCATGTCATAGCCGCGCTCATTCCAAAAAACTTCAATGTTTAACCCATCAAAAATACGTCGATTATCATTATCATTGATGACCGCTCTACAGACCACATGTTTTAGCATACCTTTGGCCACTATCCGTAGCCCAGGAGGATAGTCTGAGGCACCTTCGGATTGATTGATCGAACCTTGATAGAGCGCATAGTTGACGACTGTTTCCCAGACTGCGTTTGCAGCACCAATGCTTTGGACCACGCACCACATCATCATGATTTGAATTAAGGAATACCCAGCAACACTGGGAATTAAAAACCCAACGCCTACTACTGAGCGTATAGGTACCCAAATTTTGGACCACTGTCGGCCTAGTATTTCGCCTTCTTGGGCTGTATTTAAGGTGGAAATAACGGTGGTATAAATGAGCACCAAGGAGCCTAATGTTAAAATGATGATGTTATAAATCTCAAACATCGCACCCATTAAACCGTTACCAATGCCTTTTTGTGTGCCTAATAAAGTTGTGCCCACATCTCCAAAAATCTTTTCCAAAAAATAAAAGGATTTGTCTTCAGGATAAATGCAAGAAAGAAAGGACAGTTGACTATTACGGTTTAAGCAGGTAGGAGAGCCGCTAATAGGGGCCGCCTCTTCTTCGGCATCTGCTTCTACGGCAAAGGCGACAGAGGATAAGCAAATCAGAAAGATTAACAGTGCATGTTTAAAGGCAGCGAGCAACCTCATTTTCCGCCACCCGGCTTGTTTTTATTGTTGTAAGTTTTACTTAAAGAATCCCCTTTTTGATTCCACTTCATATTGCCAGTATTGGCATGTTTATCAGCCCATTTACCCATTTTATGCAGTTTTTCACCGGCAGCAGAAACGCCTTTTTCTTGCATTTCACCCACTTGTTTGCTGCCTTGATCAAAGCCACTTTGTGTTTGTTGTAAGGCCTGGCTTTCACCGCCTTGGCCAGGGGATCCACCAATCCACCGAATGACTCTGTCTGGAATCACATGAATTAAGGAAAAGCTTTTATGTGCCATGCTGGTAATAAGCGCTGTATAAAGGACAATCAAAACCAAGGCTCCCAGCATCCCGAGCATACCAATTTGAGAGCCTACCGCTTCTCTAAAACCAAAGTTTAATAACTCAACACCCGTAATGAGTAACTTACTACCCGCCACAAAGCCTATGATCATTAAAGCAGGGCGCATAAAGATATTGGTGATCATGAGTATGGAGTGGCTAGCACGACCCAGGTGATCATTGGAGGGAGCTACCAAGCCTAACGCAATCAAGGGTGCTGCCACCATGGTTTCTAGAACCATTAAAAACCAAGTCAAAGAAGCCAAGGTAAAAACCAAGTAGGGCATCATGGGAATATACAGCCCCAAAGTCATGGCTGCACCCCAAAGTAGTGCGCAGATAAAAGCAATGATGGGCATGATAAAACTGACAACGTCTGAAGCTGCCCAACCTGTACCAATTAAACCAGGGTAGGGTGCAGACCAACCAGCAATGACAAGTGCTAGCATGGCAAATAAGGCAGAGAAAAATAAAATTTCTACTGTTAGAGCCATGTCAGAGCCCACTTTTTGCATAGAAATGATGGGATCTTCATCATTACCAGAGAGGTATTCCGTAAAAGCCAACGCGGCTTGCACCATGATATTGCTACCGCTACTCATGGCATTACCAGCTGTTCCGCCACCGGTATTCGCGCTACTTAAGTTTAAGTCATTGGCATCATCGCTGTCTGCTGAGTACTTAATGATGGTGTTATAGTTTTTATTGATATCATCTAACCAGCTTGATGGTGGGGAACCAATGATGCTCGTGGTTGTAGGGGGGAATTTGAAAAGTAGGCCAGTGCGTGAGTCCCCTTGGGTGAGTTTAAAATAATAACTGCCAGCAAAAATCCAACCATCCAGCATGGCATTGTTAATCATTTTCTGTTTGTCAGGGTTGGCGGGTGGTAAGCTTGCCATGGCTGCCTGCATGGAGTTAGCATAAATAGAGATGGCCCGATTGATGGTATTGTTTAATTCGGATTCTAACGTTAATTTATCCTTGGTTCTCATGCTAATCAGTACTTGAGACTCTAAGTATTGATACATAGAGCGCAGTGCTAATAGTTTGACTTGACGCACCATTTTTGCTTGTTGTTTTTTGACCGCTGCATCTTCACTGGTATCGTCGTCTGGTGGCTCGCCTAGGCTAGGAATCGTAATGCTGCCGCAAAATTTTGGTAGATAATCGCGGTCAACAGAATCCACGGAACCATCTCGCGAACCAAAATCAAAACCCGAGTCAGTGGGGATCATGTCAATCCTCAAGCCTTCAAATTTGCTTTGATCTGGATTAGAGGAGTCATTAATGGTTTCTTTACAGACAACGTGTCTTAAAGCAGCTTTCGCGACATCTCGCATACCAGGGGCTTTGAATGCGGAGGTGCCAGTGGATTGATTAATCGAACCATTACGCAAATTATATTGCAATACAACGTCCCAAATAGCATTACCGGCACCAATGCCTTGTACAATGATCCACATCACCAGCACTTGCACTAAGGAATAACCTTGGACGGATGGCATGAGGATCCCAACACCCATGGCCGAGCGGATTGGAATCCAGATAGAAGACCATTTTTTACCCATGACTTCCCCTTCCTGGGAAGTATTGATAGTAGACACAATGGTCGTATAAATCAGGATAATTGTACCGATGGTTAACACAACGATATTATAAATGCGAAACAAAGCCCCCAGCAGGCCATTTGCACCCTCTACATGTCGGCTCTGACCTTGCAGTACTTCGCCTACATCGCCAAAAATACGCTCTAAGTAATAGAAAGATTTGTCCTCAGCAGTGATGCAATTCATGAAAGAGAAACCCTTTTCAGCATCATTGGCGCAACTTTTAACGCTACTTAAATAAGTCTCCGTTTTTTTTTCATTTTTTTTGGCGGCAGCCTCAGCCTCTGCAAAAGGATCTGACGCCGGGGCATCTACTGCGTGTACTAAAACTGGGAAAAAAGTAACCCAGGTTAGCAAGCTGAGCGCAAGCAACCAGAGAATATTTTTTTTAGTCATTACAGTGTTGCCCATTATTTACCTTTTTTGGCTGTTGCTTTCTTCTCTTGCCCTTTTTTAGAGGAGCTCATCACATTACCGCCCCACTCAGCAGCACCTTGACCCATTTGTTGACCAACTTGCCCACCTTTATCGGCGCCATCCTTCGCTTTTCTCACTGCATCAGCAGCTTCACTGCTTTCAGCTTGACCACCGATCCAGGTGATGACTTTATCCGGAATGGTATAAATGGCAGAGAAGCATTTTTCGGCAAGCGTTAAAATGAAGACAACGTATAAAACCACTAAGGCCACGGTACTGAAAATGGTCATCCCGGAGAGCGTGGCTTCCACTGTACCCCTAAAGCCAAAATTCATGATTTGAATACCGACATCAAAGAGTTTCATGGCAACGACATAACCAATCACAATTAAACTGGGGCGTAAAGCTAAATTTAATAGTAGCACCATGGCGTGGCCAGCATGGCTCAACTCATCTTCAGAGGGAGTCGTGAGACCCAGTGCGATGAGTGGTGCTGCGACCATGGCCTCAATGACCGCAATCATCCAACCAATGACGGTAAAGGTATAAATAATAAAAGGCACTAAAGGCAGGTAGATCGCAAGCGTGACCCCCCCGGCCCATAAAGTGGCCAAGATAAAGGCCACGATCGGTAAAGTGATTTGCATGATATCGTAGACCATGCGCCCCGAGCCTTGAAAACAGACGCCAAAGTTCATCACCGCGGCAAGGATAGCAGCAGTGGCTAAAATCACGCCTAATAAAATTTCAACAGTTAATAAAATTTCGCTGCCTATGCGCGCCATGGACTGGATAGGCGAGTCTCCTCGCGCATTGGTTAAGTAGTCAATGAAAGCCAACCCAACTTCTTTGACCTTACCAAAAGATTGATCCCAACCTTGGCGCGCTGAGCCGTGTACGTTACTAGGGCCGAGACCAATTTGTGTACGTTGCGGTGGTTTCGCTAAATTTTCAGCAGCAACTGCTTGGTTAATGAAGCGTTTGGTACGAGTGTGAATACGCTCTGTGAGTTGTTTTCTGTCATCTGCACTCAATTGTGGGATAGATTCTAATTCAAATGAACCCGAGTAAGTTGGATTGATTTTTCCTAAATTGTTATTCAAATCTTTGGATACTAACTTAAAATAATAGTTGCCTGCGACCACCCACCCATCGTCGCGAGATTTTTGAGTAGGGGAGGCTTGACCCAGATGCTGAAGCTCAGCGATGAGGGACTTATAGAGCATCATGCCTGCAAAAAAGTTATTTGAAATTCCCCAGGTGGCTGGAGAATCATGAATGGCTCTGTAAGCGTCTGCTTCTAGTAAGGTGGCTACTTGAACCAAGGCGGTGGTTTGCATATGGCCCACGGCCACTGGATCAGCAATAGCCATGGCGTATTTGGTAGCGATGGTTGAGAAGTCTCGAACACGAAATTCTCCACACACGGGTTTACGTGTACCCACGTCACCAATGACAAAAGAATGATCAGTGACCCATATATCGATTTGTGGGCCCTCCATGAATTGATTCACGGCTTCTTTACAGACCATGCCTTCAAAGACGTGCTTAATTAAATCGCCCACCCCTGGTTTTCTAAGTTCTTCTTCTAAGCTAGGTTGAGAGCTGGTCACACCGATACCAGCATCATAGAAGTCCAGCACAGTGTTCCATAGCTGATTGGCTGCTCCAATCCCATTTAAAATCACCCACATCACAAATACTTGGATATGGTTATAGCCGGTGTCTGTTGGGAGCAATAACAAGGTGCCTGACAATGCACGTAATGGCACCCAAATGGAAGACCATTTTTTCCCCATCACCTCGCCTTGCACGGCGGTATTAATGAGAGAGATAGCTGAGGTCCAAGCAATGATGACCAATGCAAAAATGATGAAAACTGCGCTGAGTATTGTAAAGATTTCTTTGAATAAGAAATTTGTGCCATACAGAGGCAACTCACCGACTGGGCCAAAAATTCTTCCTAAATAATCTAATGATTTGTCCGTTAAGGCCACATCAAAGAGGCCAGCGCCTATGGCTGCAGTAGAGCCAGGTTTGTCATCTGGAGAGGCTTCGGCAGCCAGTGCCAAAGTCGGTAACCACAGTAAAAATAGGGCAAAGAGTCGCCTCATCATGGATTAGTCACCTGATACTTTGGAGGCCCACCACTCCTGGACAGTGCATCCTAATTTGCGATGTTTTAATTGAAACAGCCAAAAATGAAAATGGAATGCTTGGCTAAGACAATACAACATCAACATAAAGCAAATTAAAAATCCCCAAACTTGTTTATGAAAGGCCACGCGTAATGCGTAAACCAATAAGCTGGCAGTCATTATCATGTAAAAATAAAACAACATCGTAAATTCTTTTTTGCGCTGAAGCAAATCTTCATCCTTTAATTGCAAACGTATTAAGGATTCCTCGAATGTTTCGTGATGGGTCGCTTTGGTGGGTTTAAACAGCCTAGTAGCAAAGTGAAAAGTTGACTGAAAGGAGCCTTTAAGATATTGATAGCCGATCCATCTGTCTACTCGGACATCAACGAGATGGCGTCCCACCTTACCGACTGCTGAAAAAAACCCCATAATCACTCCAATTTGCTGGCGCAACAAAAAATTCTAACGTGAACTTCTTATTGATATAATACGTGATAAAATATCTAAAGAGTATAAAGTTTGCCATACTAAAGGTATAGGTCTAAACAACCAGTTTTACAATGATAGGCTTTCCATAGAGGAAATATATTATGCCAGATTTTACAACAGAAAGCGTCCATGCATTTTGGCATCATTATGATAAGCGAACCTTGTATCGCATTGTGACCTCGATGGAGCGATTAGAAGAATGGACTTGCGATCGCGATCCAGAGGTCGATGCGGCATTGATCGAGCTAGGTCAGGCTTTGGATAATGCAAAAAACTTCGATGTGGATGATGAGGGTATGATAATTCGCATTTTAGTGAATAGTCATTCAGCCCGTTCCTTGCGTTTAATGCAATTTCTAGATACCTTAAAACCCGGCACTGCATCAAAATTGTTGATGTATGCAGAAGAACAAACCAAAGATCAACATAATAAAAATCCATACTGTGATTTGTTTTTAAAGCGTAACCTGGTTTTTGAGAGAATGCAGTTATTGGCACGGGTGTTTGCCCCGGAGCGGGTTAATTTAGTCTTAAAGGCCTTGGAGTCTGCACATGAATAGCACTAGGTCGGTTATTTTATTACTGTTAGGTGGCGGCTTGTACATGGCCCCGAGCTTGGCGACAGATCCTTCTCCGGCCTATGTGCTATTGCAAAAAAATGTAGCCGCTAATATTGCGACGGGTACCTATATCCCAACGCCCACGGTAGACTGGTCAGATACGTGCGATGGTGACAGTGCAACGTGCTCACAGCCTACCACTGCTTTTAATACCTTTAAATCCAGTACGGCAGATGAGGCTGCATCTAAAGCAGAGCCAAAAAATTGGGATGATCCCTATGAATCAAAAGAATTTGGTCAAAATCCAGCATTAGAAAAACCATCGAGTGAGTATGAAAAAGATTACAAATGGTGGTATGAATCAAAATAGTTTGGTCAGTCAGGTATTGGTTACCTGAAAACTTAAAGGGGTTTTTGGATGAAAAAAATAGGCTACTGTTTGACAGGATATCTGTTAATGAAAGCCACTTTAGTGTTTGGGGTGGGTGTTGAAAAAACAGATGATGTGTTGCGTCGGGATGCGACACAAGCATTGATCAATTATCAGGCTCGTCTCGCAGAAGCAGAAAGAAGACATAACCTCATGATTCCTCCTGGTACTGATGATGCAATTAAAACAGGGGAGTATATGTCATTGATGGAGCCCAAAGTTGAAAACATTGGGATAGAGTACATTGATGACGAGTTTTATGAGGCCCTCTTTAAACCACGCAGTAAAAAAGACTATTTTGACGGGTATTATAAGCATCTCTTGAAGCGCGACAAACCCGATGTGAATGTTTTGCGCTTTTTAAAAACACGACAAATCGAAATCAAAGATGCAGGATTTCAAGCGCAATTAATTCGTAACATTGTGCAGCCTTTTACAAACGACTCGGATGTTATGTCAGAAGCGTTACGGGACAAGTTAACGTCTTTACAGCTGGCGAAAGATGCTAAAAATACAACGCCGTATAAAAAAGAAGATTTTGAAAAATCCAATGGCAATGGATTAACCGCAGATGAAAAAAATGAGCTAATCAGTTTTGTGGTATCACAAACTAGCTATTCTGCCGCGTATGCAAGCTTGTATGAGTTGTTGTCTAAACGGGTTGTGAACCCAAGCGCTGTTCAGCTGACTGGTCAGCATAAGTCCCTGTTAGAGGCAATGCACGTAGAAAGTACTCGACGTGTTCAGTCTCCTGAGTGGTACACAGAGATTTCTGTGATGCCTCGTGATAGTTTGCTGCGAGAGATAGCACACATCGGGGCCTTCCAATTGTGGCTACAATATCAACAATATCGTCAGCAAGAATTAGAGCAGTTCATGATGGCCTCGCTCATGTCACAAATACAACGTGTGACGAGTAGCATGGATTCTTATGTAGAATCTTCTCGTGCAACCGCGAAAACAGACAGTATTGCGGATAACCCTGCCTAATCATGGCAGGGTTAACGAGTCGCAGACCTAAAATTTCAAAAGTCGCCCAAGTATTGGCTCTGGTGATTGCGATTTCCTCAAGTATTTGTAGCTACTTATTACCGAAACATGTCACAACGCTGCCCCCGCACTTTTGGTTGATTGTGGGGGGCGTCTTGTTGTTGCTCCTGCTCTCTCTGATGACAGTTATCTCCAAAGATCAGATCTCTCCCTCTGTCTCCAAAGCGATCGAAAACAGATCTCTTACAAAACCTGCCGTAACGAGTGAAGTGCATAGAAAAAACTATCAATGGGGTCTCACGGTGTGCTTGGTACCGGTTTTATTACATAGCCTGCTTTATGGGATCGCATCATTTCACTTTCCAGCCTTGGCCACTAAGATTGTCACTCCTGCGGGAGCAAGCATGAGCGCAGTCACAGTGTATTGGTTGTTGATTGCCTTTTGTGTAGGGATTGTACGGTTTTTTCAACAACGCTATCCGCAGTATTTTTTATATGAGGCCTGTTTAGTGCCGCTCAGCAAAGGTGTCTGGCGTCTGCGCATGTTAGACTACGGATTGTATGTGCTGCTCATGTCACAAGTAATATTTTATGCACTCTGTATTTCGAGTGTTTTCCTATTTATTTTACGAGTCTTGCAGCGTGAAAATCTTGCCGTCATGAATTTAGATGCGTGGTATTTTTCAATCTTATTAGTAGGCATATGCGTTTTGGGTGCTAGAAAAATACCGTGGCGTAAAGTCTTGCAATATAGCATGCGTTGGCGTTGGGGGCTCTTGCATTGGTTGGTATTATTTGGCATGACGGTGATTACTTTATTGGGATTACCCATTGCGTTTTCTGAATGGTTATCAGCCAAAGGATTCTATACTGAGCTACATCACTATTATCTGGCAAATGGCTTGTTTACTTTAAAAGAAAATATTGGTCTTACTTCCGAAAGAGGATGGTATTTGGCAGGCTCTCTTTGGGTGATTGCTTTGCCGTGGGTGATGAGTCTGTATTGTCGCTTTGCAGGTAATCGGCCATGTTGGTGGGTTGCCCTGTCAATGAGTGTGCCTGCACTCATTGTAGAGCAAGTTGGGTTTAGGCATCTGGAGTGGTTAATTTCTCAGGTATTTAGCTTGAAAATGGCTTGCATCACTTGCCTTTTACTCTTAATTTATATAGCATTGGTATTTAGAAAGCAAACAAATAATCATCGGTTTATAGGAGGCTGGTTGGCTGCATATCCAGCTGTCCTTTCTGTAAAACCAAGAAGCGCTAGAGATGGATTGGGGCGGTTATTACGCACGTCTTTGATGCTTTTTTTATTGAGCGCAGCCGGATTATGGCCTGTAATACAATTACAAATCTCATTATATGCATTTGGAGTGCTATTTGTATGGAGTGTTATTACGCTCTCCTATGTGAAGCAACAAATTTTTACTGTATTAAGAATGGGATTGAGACAAAATCTTAATCCACCGCAGATTTCAGTTTTGAATTAAAGAGGGAGCAGGACATGTCAGGCGAAAGGCTTAAAAAATTAGAAGATCATTTTAAATTTACTTTGGACATAGCAAGCCGTAAAGCCTTGGCTAAAGAAATGTCTGCTGACAAGCAGCATGAAATGGTCACTTTAAACTCTAGCTTGGCAACCCATGCCAAACAAAATGTTGCCACACTCCGTGAGAAAGAATACTTGCAAATCATGGGTCAGATTTTCCCAGCAGATGGGAAGATTAAAGGGATCAAGCCAGGCAGCCCTGCTGATCGTCCTGAATGGGATGACGCTGTGATTGCAGAGGGTAAGCCTACGTCTGAGCAGTTAATGCAACAAACGTGTTGGTTAATCGAGCAAGAATGCACTCAGAAAGCAACACCCGATAGACCTGCTAAAACAGTTGCAGAGAAATTAGAAATTTTTAATAAATACATAGGTTGTTTGGCACGAGCAACCTATGAATTACAAATGAATCAAGATTTGGGTGCCGAACAAAAGGCTCAAAGCAGTGCTGCCTTGGGAAAAATCGGTGCTCAACCATTACAAGCATCACAAACTGCGCCAAAATTTTTAGATAGATTTGATGATCCGCAAAGGCGCGCATTAATTGCCGCTTTTAGAGAAGCCACCTACGAGCTGTTATTTAGAGATGCTATTGTTACTAAGCAAGTTTCTGCGTTGCTGTTAGATTGTAATTCATTAAGATTAGACTCACAGATGAGACAAAGATTACAAAGTAATGCGATTGTTACTTTAACAGACAGTGAAACTAAGTTATTAAATAGTTTGGATGAACAAGAAAATAGAAAAGCAGATGAGCGCAAAGAAACAGACAATAAACTTGCCTTTGATCACGCATTTAATCTGGCTGTGATTGATGCCATTCAAAAAGAGCGTGAGTTTACGAGAAAAACCTATAATTCAGAAAGTTTCTTTGAATATTTAGGTAGAAAAATACATGCGCAGTTGATTGGCATGAATATTCCACCTGCTCACGGTTCATTGGTAACTAAAGATACGATGAACCCAGCTAATTTATATCGCGGAAAATATTTTTGGGCCTTATATGGTCAATTCGATGAAAATGGAAAGTGGGTTGATTCTGATACCCCTGTTTTCTATTATCGTACAGATTGTTGGTATAAAACCATTACCTCTAAAACTTTCAATCGAGGCAGTCTCTCTGACGCGCGTTTGATTTTTAGCTGTATTGAAGAATTCGTACGCTTTTGTAATCCGCATGATGCCAATGACATTACTAACCCTAAAGACATCGGGGGTAATGTGCCGGTGAATGGCTTAATGTACCTTTTGCAATGTATGGACATGGCAATTCACCCTCGTCCAGATAAGATTGGCTTGCCTATTTATGTAAAGGATGATCAAGGTAATGTCTATGATTTAGCGTCAGCAGCCAATAGAAATTTATTAATTGAATTTCAAAAAACTGGCAATAGAAACGCGTTAACAAAAATACTGCCCATGGGAAAAGTGGATGAAAAAGGAAAGTTGCAGACCTTTAAAGATGAAGAGCTAGATAAAGTCAGCAGCAATTTGTATGAAACTGTCTATAGTGGCACCTATCAATCCTACCTCAATTCAACGCCGACTGCATTCGCAGTCAATCCGTTTGAGCGTATGTGTAAAAAACTACAGAAAAAATATGCTGGCAACAGTGAACCTATAGCACAGGCAATGTGTGGATCTGTTGGCACAGATGACACTATTACAGAGCAGGTTCATTTCGATGTCTGTGCCATGTATCTGTTAAACGGACATGGCGAGTTATGGGGTAAAAAGGCGAATGCTAAAAAATCAGCCACTGCAGCAGACTTAGCGTCCAGTTTATCAATGGATGATGATGTCCTAGGATTAGGCGTGAATCCTAGACCTGCACCATCGGCATCATCATAACCCCAGTTGGGAGTATTTAAACAAGGCGGCTTTCCTACTGGGCAAGCCGCGAGCTCTTTTTTGACAGCGCCATTTGGTCTCAAAATAGATCCGCGTCCTGCCTAGTTTGATTCAGTTTGTCAATCTCAAGAAGTCATCTGATTGACAAACGGCTTGGGCTTGATATAATAAGGCCACAGACAATTGCCATTAAGTAACTGCATAATATGAATTTTTCAGAATTAGTAATCTATCTGCAACAAGATGCTGATATGGCTGTGCCTCACGCTTTGTGTGAACAATCCGTAGAAACTGTAACAGTTCAACATGGGCAGACCTGTAAACTCGCTGCACTACGATCAGCAATGTTACATACAAGCCAGCTATTTAGCGATCGACCATTGAGTGAAATGCCACCTTTATGTCACTCACAAAACCCAGAATACAAACTCTCTCGCTCAATCAAGTCCATCCGATCCTGGCTGAAAAACCAAGGGCTTAGTGCCGTTGGCGAAGTCCCTAGCACAGAAACATTAGAACAGATTGGCACAATGCTGGATTATACAGTTGAGATTACAGCGCCATCTTCACTTAAAGAGTACTGTGATACATTAAAAAAACTTTTGCATGCAAACCTTACGCCCTGTGTTTATTTTGACGTTAATATTTCTACGCAGATGGGCCAACCACAAATAACAAAAGAAACTAAAAAAAATGAGCATTCCGCTGTAGTCGTGGGTTACTTTTATAGTAAAAAAGATAAAAAGTTACATTTTATCTTACAACAATGGGGTGAATATTTTGTTGTCAACTCAGTATTGCTTTCTGCCTCTTCTAGCTCTTTAAATCTAGAGCCCAGAGCGCCTGAAGTTTTTTATAAATTTGATGCTGCGTTAATGCACGAAACCAGCGCCACAACGCCACAAAAACCAAGCTGGTTCAATCTCGCAGATCATTCTCTTCCCCCTGAAACAGTTGAAAAAATTCTAGCAACCAATCCCCAAAAGCGAGTTACTGCAAAAAATAGAGAGACTAGCGCCGGATCTTTCCAATCTTGTATTTTAGTGGTGAAACCTAAACGCCCTACATGCGCCCTATGATGCAAATGCGTGGTAGTTTAATCAATCAAATTCTAAACCCATTAGGCGCCAGTACGGTCGCCCACGCTCGCATAAACTGGAGTGGTGCCAATGACCCTAGATGATACAAATTTTAGCCTACTCATCAAACTGCGAGATAAGCCGCTCATTGGCGATCCTTGGCAGGAGAGACTGCATCAAGTCGATGCTTTACTTGATCAACCCACTTTAAACAGAACCATCGAGAAACTGCGCTGGCCTAAGGGTATTCGTTGCCCGCGTTGCCATTCTGTGCGTATACGACTATTGTTACATAAAGAAAAGGCAATCCCCAGTAACGAATTACCGCAGTATCTGTGTGAAACTTGTGATCGGCATGGCTTTCAGGCCATCTTTTCAGCCATCAGTGACTTGCCAGAAACCTGGTTATATTATTTGAGGCAGTTATTATTGTGCTGGTTTTTACAGCGTGTTTGTTCTATCAGCCAATTGTCCACCAAATTTGGTTTGAGTATATTATTGCTCAAGCAATTTATGCAATGGTATGAACAACGACAAGCGTTGAGTGATGAATTAGAAAAAAACGAATTATTAGAAAAAGAAGAGCGACTTGCGCTGAAGCAGCAAGACACAGTAGACGGCAAACTCACCAAAAATAAAGCTGGTCGATTAATCGTCAACCGAGATGATTTTGAGTGGGATGCAGAAGAAGTCCGTATACTCAAAGAAAGACGCATGAAATTACGAGAGTAACCACGCTAGCCCCTCATCCGCCCTGTCGGGCACCTTCTCCCACAGGAGAAGGGCACACTAGCAAGATCTCAGTGCTGAATATACCCAAGAAAAAACAGGTCCAATAAGGCACTGAGCAGACCCGAGGATCTTTGCGTGAGCAAGCTTGAAGTTCAGCCGCATATGACTTGAAGCTTATGAAGGTTTAAACTTCAAAGTGGCTGACATTTCCATCGGTTGTTTAGTGGGTGTGGGGTGTGGAAATTGCGTTTGAACTTTTTGCACAGTATTTGCGAGCGCAGTTAATAGGGGGCGTGAATAATCAGGCGGCGTCAAGGTGGCTTGATTCGCTGCGACTAATCTGCTAAACGCTTCTTGCCGTTCAGCAAGCAAAAGTAAGAGATGCAGTGCGGCTTCTGAAACACTGGGTTGACGTGTTTGATCTGGAGTAGTCTCTGCCATGTCAATTTACCTTATGCTTGTTTTGCTACCAATTGAGTATTGAGTAACCCTGATTTTTTGACTGCTTCTTCAAATGTACTTAAATCTAGCTCATCAAGCGTTACTTCAGAAAGATGAGGGATGACTTTGAGCAAAAACTCATTCAATACAGTGACTTCTTGAATTTGATCAAGACGTGTAAGAAGGGTTTCAACCAGCTCAGGTGTCCAAGATTTTCCATTAGGACTAGGCACACCTTGCACCGCGAGTTTTTCCGTCATTTCTTCAACCAGTAAACCTTCTGAGCGGAAGTCTGTAAAAATTGGACGTAATGCCAAAGCGATATCATTAATTTTGATGCGATCTAAAACTTTTTGTAATTGGCTTAAAACCCAGGTTCCACCTTCAGGGGCAGGATATCCGTCGGTATTTAAAGCTTCTACCATTTTGCGTTGAGAGTAGCCTTTGCGCTGATACTCTTGAATCAGCGGAGAAAGCAAGAGTGCAAAATAAATCGCTGCTTGTACTTTGGGTTTATTGACTTGTGCGATCACTGCTCGAGCATTTGGATTACCAGGTTTGGCTGTGGTTCTGGCAAGGCCCTGTTTGATCAGCTCAGCATGATGCAAACTTTGTTGTTGAAAATGTTTACAAATGGTATGAAAGGATTGGCGAGAAGCATAATTATCGCCACACAAAATATCTCCAATGAATCCTTGGGTGGGGATATCTTCGCCTTCCTCACTTTTAGAAATAAATTCGAAAATCTTTGCGGAAAATTTTTTATCTTTAGGTAAATTACGTAGCTCAACAATAAAGAGATGCGCATGTGTTTCTTGGCAGAAGGCGATGGCTTTATCTAGCTCTGGCCATAGTGATTGGAACCGACTCCGAGCGCGCTTTTTTTTGCTGATTTCTACAAATGTTTCTAACAGCTGATGTTGGGGATGGGAGCTAAAATACTGCTGAATTTTTTTTTGCAACGCAAAGCGTTCTTGATCCTGTGTATCATGAAACATCACGCGAGAGGATTGTGCCGACTTGCTCGGATTTAATACCATGTAGGCAACATAATTTGTCACTGTAGCTCCCTCCAACCTCAGTTGGTCCCCAATACGCTTAGTAAAGTCACTGATAGGTTCAGTATAGGTGGTGGTGATTCACTTAGCCAATAGACAGACATTTTTTGTTGCCCTCACATCCCATCTAAGGCGAGTAACTCATCAG
>JAHFQF010000016.1 GCA_023266435.1 Legionellales bacterium
TGAGCTTTTGTCTCAGTTTTCTCTTAGGGCCACTCATTGATGCGCATTGGGGCGTGCAAGGTATTTTTGCAGTGACTGCATTAGGCACATTGGCTGCTTTAGGCATTGTTTATCGCATTGTGCCGAAACAGCCGGTAAAGCAAAAACTCATCCAATCTACGCAGATCAAACAACTACTCTGGCATCCGCAATTATGGCGTTTGAATATTGGGATTTTATGCTTGCATGCGGTGTTCACCATGAGTTTTCAAAGCATCCCATTGCAAATAGAGCACTACACCCAGTTGAGTGAAGCGGCAGTTTGGCAATTTTATTTGCCTGTATTCATTGTCGCCTTGGTGGCGATGGGGCCATTTATGCGTTTTGCACATCGAGATCAAACCATGATCAAAGTGTTTTTTATAGCCTTGGCTGGATTGATGGTGGCGTTAATTTGGATGAATTGGGTGACCTCTTTAAGTCAGTTTTATGTGATCATGGCTTTATTTTTTACGACCTTTAATATCCTGGAGTCTGTTTTACCTGCTTGGACCTCTCGCATTGCACCCGGTTCACAGAAAGGGACAGCCATGGGGCTGTTTTCTACCGCCCAGTTTGTAGGTATTGGGCTGGGGGGGCTGCTGGGTGGATTATTGTATTCGCCCGGCAAACCAGAGGGCCTCTTCGGGGGTTGCGTGCTATTGATGGGGCTTTGGTTTATCATAGCGGCTACAGGTCGTATGCAATTTAAAACTGTTAGTTAGGAGATAAAATACATGGCAAGGGGTGTAAACAAAGTCATTTTGGTAGGAAATTTGGGTGCGGATCCGGAAGTGCGTTATTTGCCAAGTGGTGGCGCAGTGACCAACATCACAGTAGCAACCAGTGAAAGTTGGAAAGATAAGCAGTCTGGTCAAACTCAAGAAAGAACAGAATGGCACCGAGTCGTGCTTTTTAATCGCCTAGCCGAGATCGCAGGGGAGTATCTGCGTAAAGGTGCTAAAGTCTATATCGAAGGCAGCCTACGCACACGCAAATGGCAAGATAAAAATGGCCAAGACAAATACACCACAGAAATCGTTGGTAGCGAAATGCAAATGCTAGACAGCAAAGGCGGTAGCGCGATGGGACAAGCTGCTCATGCAGAATCCAGTGGTTATGCAAGCAGCCAACCAACCAGTCAGCCAGAAGCTTCTTATACAGCCAATGACGTTATGCATGAACCATTTGATGATGAGATTCCTTTTTAACGGATACCATAGAGGTATACATGGAGAGGGAAAACATAAAGGGAAGTGCTGCGTTTAGTGGGGAGTTTCGGCTAAACGCACAGGCCTCAATACAAATATACGCTGTTGGCAATGAGCGTTTGCCACTCGTCGTGATTGACGATTTTCTGGAAAATCCGACAGATCTAGTAGGCGTGGCATTAAACAGCCATTTCCAGCCTGTAACAGCAAATCTTTATCCAGGCATTCGTGCGCCAGTACCTACTGCTTATCTGCATCTAGTCTTTGATTATCTTTCAAAGCTGACAGTCTTTAATTTAACCAATTTGAAAATAGCACCCCATAGTTGCGGTGATTATTCGCTCGTTACTGTACAACCTGACCAATTGAAGATGATGCAATGTTTACCTCATGCCGATTCTAAAAATCCTCAGCAACTTGCTACGGTACATTATCTTTGTGCGCCAGAATTGGGAGGGACAGCCTTTTATCGTCATCGTAGTACAGGTTTTGAAAGTATGGATGGTGATCGCTTAGAGCTTTATGAATCCACGCTGAAAACAGAATTAAAAACAGCGGGTCGTTTGGAGCGCAATTATATTTTGGGTAGTAATGAGTTTTTTGAAGAAATAGCGGTAGTGGGTGCTGCGTTTAATCGATTGATAATCTATCGCAGCGCAATGTTGCATTCAGGTGCCATACCGCGCAATTTTAATTTTTCTGCAGATCCTCGTATTGGGCGTCTGACAGCCAATGTATTTGTTCAATTCCGACGACAATCATCACTTTAAACAGAGGTAGCCAATGGTTGGTTGGACGGCGGGAACCTGTGAAGCAAGGATTGAGGTGCACTACCTCATTATCACCATCTTGGAGTTGATACCCGAGATACTTCGAAATGCATGGATTATGGCACAGCGAGTTTAGTCAGAGGTAGTCTTCTGAGTGGAGAAATAGTCAACACGATTGCGAGGCGAAGAAGGCTTCAGTTGGGTAAACTCGGGTAGCTAGAAACATGCATTTTGAAGTATCTCGGGTATATAGATAATTTTAGATTGAAATATCATTAAAAATCATTAAGATGACTATATAGTTTAACTTTTTAACAAGAAGTACTTGGTATGCCCAGTAACGCATTCGGCCGTTTTTTCCGAATAACTACCTTTGGAGAGTCTCATGGTGCCGGTATAGGCGTCGTGGTAGACGGGTGTCCTGCCGGTGTTCCGGTGGATATTGCGCGTATCAATCAAGAATTGGCCATCCGTGCACCCGGCAAAACGGCTTTTACTTCACCCCGGAAAGAAGCGGACACTGTTGAAATCTTATCGGGAGTTTATCAAGATCAAACAACAGGTGCTCCCGTGTGTTTATGGATTCAAAATCAAGACGCACAATCCAACCAATATGAATCTACCAAACACTTAATGCGGCCTGGGCATGCCAATTACACTTATTTGCAGAAGTATGGTGTGTTTGATTATCGGGGGGGCGGGCGTGCGTCAGCACGAGAAACCGCAGCACGAGTCGCAGCTGCGAGTCTAGCCATGCCACTCTTAGAAGCCAAAGGCATCTCAGTCACTGCCTATTTGCAACAAGTGGGCAGCTTCGGTTGTGAGTATCCCCTGACTGAGCTGACTTGGCAATCCATCACCGCGGATCCGATTTTTTGTCCCAATCCAACACGGTCATTAGAAATACAGCAGTTTTTAACTGCCCATAAAGCGCAAGGTGATTCGGTGGGTGGGGTCGTGGCATTTGTTGCGCAAGGTCTGCCGGCAGGGTTGGGTGATCCCATGTATGCCAAAGTGACGAGCTGTTTGGCACAAGCCATGATGAGTATTCCTGCTACTAAAGGGTTTGAAGTGGGTGAGGGATTTACTGCTGCTACTTTGTTTGGCTCTACACACAATGATGCTTTTCAACCCGGAGAGCAGGCATTACAAACTAATCATTCTGGTGGAATTTTAGCTGGAATTACTACAGGCATGCCACTGTATGGGCGGGTTGCTTTTAAACCTACTGCCAGTATTAAAAAGCCCCAGGAAACGATCGATACAGCAGGTAACGCTGCGGTGTTGCAATTACCCTCAACTGCTAGACACGATCCCTGTGTGGCGATTCGAGGTGTTGCGGTAGTACGTGCCATGTTAGTGCTGACTTTGGTAGATTTATTATTAGCCGATCGTTTAAGCCTGTGTGACTAAAATATGCATATTATCCCTGTAAAGACAAACCCACCTTATGAGATTTATTTGGCTTCTACACTCTCACCAGATACCTTTATGCAGTCTGTGGATCAAAAAATCCGTTGTATCGTGATCATTACCGATGACACAGTGGGTGCGCTATATGGGCAACAGTTTATGGACGCTTGCAGCAAAAAATATGCATGCCATATATTGACCGTGCCTATTGGGGAATTTACTAAAACGCGTGAAACCAAAGCCTTACTTGAAGATCAGATGAGTGCATTAGGGTGTCAACGAGATACATTGATCATCGCCTTAGGGGGTGGTGTAGTTTGTGATTTAGCAGGATTTGTGGCGGCTACTTATCATAGAGGTATACCGTGTTGTTATTGGCCCACGACTTTGTTAGCCATTGTGGATGCTGCCGTCGGGGGCAAGACAGCAGTCAATACGCCTTATGGGAAAAATTTGATTGGCACTTTTACGCAACCACAGTCTGTCATGATTTCTTTAGAGTTCTTAAAGACATTGCCTACGGCGGAATGGCAAGCAGGCATCGCTGAGATGATAAAACATGCTTTGTTACAAGGTTCTGAAGCACTAGAAGACTTTCGTCAGCATGCCGTCAGGATACAAGCGCAAGCAGCAGATACCTGTATCAAATTAATCGCAGATAATATCCGATACAAAGCCAAAGTGATTAGTGTCGATCCTTTTGATCAAACTACCCGTGCCAGTTTAAACTTAGGACATACCTTCGCACATATGTTAGAAGCGGCAAATCACTATCAAATCACACATGGCAAAGCGGTATTATGGGGGCTATATTGGGAGGCTTGTTTAGGGGTATGGTTAGGTGTAACACAGGCACAGTTACCCTCACAGATTCAGGCGCTGTATCAATTGAGTGGTGTCACGCTTCCACAGGTGAATTGGGAACCAGAAAAATGGATGCATTTTTTGCAGCAAGATAAGAAAAATCAAGGTGGGAGTGATGAAGTGACTTTTACGTTACTCGCACAACCTGGACAGTTTGCGAGTGGACAGCAGATCATCACAAAAGTATCCCGTGTATTACTGCAGCGCTTTTTTGAAACAGCTGCTTAGTGTAAGTAACTGTTCAAAGTGTAGAGGCGCCTTTTGGGGCGCCGGGTATTTTTAGGTCACACAGTCGACGTAGTATTTTTTAACGCCATTTTTTAGTTCTACGACTAGACCATGAATATCAGTTTCAAAGCCAGGAAACTTCTGATTAAAGTTTTCGGCAAACTTTAAATAATTCACGATCATACTGTTGAAACGCTCGCCTGGCACCAAGAGCGGAATTCCCGGTGGGTAGGGCGTCAACAGCACAGCTGTGACTTGGCCTTCCAGCTCGCTGATTGGAACTCGTTTAATTTCTTCTCTTGCCATTTTTGCGAAGGCATCCGAGGGTTTCATCGCGGGCTGCATATCAGACAAATACATCTCGGTGGTCATACGAGCCACGTTATCTGCTTTGTAGGTATCGTGGATCTCTTGGCACAGGGTCTTCAGGCCTACGCGTTCGTATTGAGGATTAGCATGGATGAATTTGGGTAGCACCTTCCACAAGGGTTGGTTTTTGTCATAGTCATCTTTGAATTGCTGCAGCGATGCCACCAGAGTATTCCACCTGCCCTTAGTAATACCAATTGTAAACATGATAAAGAATGAATAAAGGCCGCACTTCTCAACAATCACACCGTGCTCGGCCAAATACTTGGTCACCATACTGGCAGGAATGCCTTGATCAGCGAAATCGCCATTCACAGCGAGTCCTGGTGTTATGATTGTGGCTTTTATTGGATCCAAAATATTAAACCCTGGCTCCAGTTTTCCAAAACCATGCCAGTTGTCGTTATTTTTTAAAATCCAGTTTTCTCTGTCTCCGATGCCCTCTTCCGCAATATTGTCTGGACCCCAAACTTTGAACCACCAGTCAGAGCCCCATTCTTCGTCTACCTTTAGCATCGCTCTTCTGAAATCCATGGCCTCAGCGATGCTTTCCTCTACCAGTGCTGTTCCGCCAGGGGCTTCCATCATACTGGCTGCTACATCACAGGAGGCAATGATCGAGTACTGAGGGCTGGTTGAGGTATGCATCAGATAAGCTTCGTTAAAAATATGATGATTGAATTTTTTGTTTTCTGGTTCAGAAACCAGAATTTGCGAAGCTTGGCTGAGGCCAGCCAATATTTTATGTGTCGACTGGGTTGAGAAAATCATTGAATGTTTAGCTTTGGGGCGGTCTTTGCCAATCGCATGCATATCCTTATAAAAATCATGAAAAGCCGCATGGGGAAGCCATGCTTCATCGAAGTGCAGTGTGTCAATTTTCCCATCAAGCATTTTTTTGATGGTTTCGACGTTGTAACAAATGCCATCATAGGTGCTCTGAGTGAGCGTGAGAATCCGAGGTTTTCTCTTTTTATCTTTGATAAAGGGATGGGCGTTGATCTTTTTCTGAATACTCTCCATGGAAAACTCTTCTTTTGGAATGGGGCCAATGATCCCATAGTTATTTCGAGTGGGAGTTAGGAAGACAGGGATTGCCCCAGTCATCATAATGGCGTGCAAGTTTGATTTGTGGCAGTTGCGATCTACAACCACGATATCGTCTGGTCCTACAGTTGAATGCCAAACGATTTTATTCGAAGTCGATGTCCCGTTGGTCACAAAAAATAAATGATCTGCATTGAATATGCGAGCTGCATTTCTTTCTGATGCTTGCACTGGGCCAGTGTGATCCAGCAATTGACCCAACTCTTCCACAGCATTGCACACATCTGCCCGCAGCATATTTTCGCCAAAAAACTGATGGAACATTTGGCCCACCGGCGCTTTCAAAAAAGCGACTCCACCTGAATGCCCTGGGCAATGCCAAGAGTAAGAGCCGTTTTCAGCATAATTGAGAAGTGCGCGGAAAAAAGGAGGAGCGATTGATTCTAAATAAGACTTTGCTTCCCTTAAAATATGTCTTGCCACAAACTCAGGTGTGTCTTCATGCATGTGAATGAAGCCATGTAGCTCTTTTAGGATATCGTTAGGAATGTGTCGGGAAGTTCTCGTCTCTCCATAAAGATAAATCGGGATGTCTGCGTTTTTAAAACGGATTTCCTGAATGAGAGCACGAATGCCTTTCAGGGCAGCATTGGTGTCCTCTAAACTGCCACTTCCAAACTCGTCATCATCTATAGAGAGAAGAAAGGCACAGGCGCGACTTTGTTGTTGAGCAAAACTAGTGAGATCTCTGTAGGAAGTAGCCCCCAGGACTTCAACGCCTTCGTTTTCAACTGCGCTTGCGAGCGCGCGAATGCCGATCCCACTGGAGTTTTCATTGCGAAAATCTTCGTCTATTATTATGACAGGAAACTTAAATTTCATGCCCACCTCCGACTAAATAATGATGGAAAAAATCTCTAATGGCTAATTTAAGTATTGGTAGCGAACCCTGGCTTTGGTGCTTACAAAACTCCGAGCTCGGGTGTGGCGAAAAAAATATGATTGAATATACATAAATCATGCATAAAAATACACAATCAATTTCATGCTCCATAGACATCATCCCATCGAGTTTTACTCAAAAACTCCGAACTGGGTTGACTTGAATGCTGACTAGTTTAAATAGCGATCTTGCCAATGTAGATAGAGGTTTTGCACATACTGGCAAAACGCGTCTTTGTCTTCAAATTGTTTGGGATCGATGGGATCGTAAATATAATAGTTTGTGCGCGGGTTACGGCTCAGTAAGATTTCTTTAATTTTGAGTAGCAGGTGCTGATCACCCCATTCAAAATCTTCTTGCGCCTCATAATGGATAAACACAGGTACGATGGGTACACTGGATTGTAATGACACATCAAATGCCCCATATAGAAAAGGCAGATGAATTTTTCGGCCTTTGCAGCCACCCTCTGGAAAAAGGGCAACACTCATGCCTGCCTGTAAAGCTTCTAATAATTTCTGAACGGCTTGGCGCCTTGAATCTCGATCTTCTCTGTCAACAAAGAGTACACCCATTGCACGCGCCACGCGTCCTGCGATCCACCAATTACTGACTTCTTTTTTAGAAAGAAAGCGTGCTTTAGGGAAGAGGTAAGGCATACCAAAATCCTCAAAGCAAGAAGGGTGATTGGCAATGGCAATGAATTGTTTAGGCAGGCGCCCTTGGTATTTTTGATGGATAAACAATTGTTTTCTAAAGCCCCGCACCAGTGCCCCACACCAGCCGCGGAACAAAATTGGAAAAAACCATTGTCTGATCGTGTATGGCAACCAGCTGGCTAAGTACACCAATAGGGATAAGAGGATTAAATCAATCCAAATACAAAGAAGTTTTATGGCTGAAAAGAGATAATAGAACATGTGGTTCTCATACTAACGAAGTATGTTTAAAGAATGTGTTTCTAGTAATAACACAAAAAATATAAAGCAGACAAAGAACCAACAATAAAGTGCTGTTTACTTAGCTAACCCAATTTCGGCTCGGAGTCACAGAGTGAGCGTTTGGCGCATGGATGCGTTACGAGATCCCGGAGCAGCGTATCATGCAAAACTCTGCGCACAAGTGACGCTAAATACTTGCGTTCGAGTCAGAGGTTGTTTAATATCCGCACCATATCGTGTAACGATAGCCAAAATAAAAAGAATAAAGCCAAGGAGTGGTCTAAATGGCGTTGATATTACGGATGTGTATACTAATCAGTATGATTTCATGTGCAGGATGCTTGCCGAAATCCACCTTAATGCTAAAAGTTCACAGCGATCCCATCATTAATCCTACCTCTGTAGGAGACCCTCTGCCTGTGATTGTGAAGATTTATCAACTTTCCGAGGATAATGCGTTTTTACAAGCGCAGTTTCAAGAGCTGTGGAAGCAAGATCAACAGGTCTTGTCTAGTAGCTTAGTGGCTAAAAAAGAAGTGCAGATTCATCCAAATGACAATACGAGCATTACCTTCAAACAAGTAGAGAATGCACGTTACCTTGCCGTGGTTGCTACTTTTTTAGATACACAAGGTAAATTTAGAGACATCACTCCACTTCATCAAGGGGTACTAGGGTTAAATCACACACTTTTTATTGATGTCTCTGGTAATCGCATCACATTTCTTTAAACCAGAGTGAACAGCGAAGGAAGGGTGTAGAGATGAACACTAAAACGGTGCTCTGGACAGAGGGGCAATTGTTGACACAGCAACACTTGCAGTGGTACGACCATTGGCATGAGGTGCGCTTGGCTCAGCATTGGAAAGCGGTGAATCCCAATACATTTGGTTGGTTACAGTTAAAGTGGGATGAGCAAGCACTCTATCAACAACGCTTACAGTTGACTCAGTTTCAGGTAATCCTGCCCAATGGCGAATATTATGAATATCAAGCAGAGTTTGAGATTCCGCCAGTCTTTCTAGATTTGTCTACGGCGCATTCTCCTGTGTGTTTGTATCTTTGTCTGCCTACAGCGTATTCTGCTACGCAGATTCCAGGATATCCGGATGTGGGCTACCGAGCGCAATGGACTGCACAGTGTCAACTACAACCCGATCGCCTAGATACACAACGTTCACACGAATTATTAATCGGTCGACCAAATTGGCAATTGAGTCTGGAGCCATTAGCGTATTGCCATGTGTTACCTGCAGTACGTTGTGAACAGGATCCGCTCAGTGGGCAATGGCATGTCGATGACACTTATTTTTATCCCGTATTGACGATAGAGGCGTGTCCTGCTTTAAAAACAAGTGTTCAGACATTGCTACAGCGTATTGAGCAATACACACAGCAGCCTACGTCTGCACTCAATTTGCACCAAAAATCTTCGGTGTCCAGTACACTCTATGAGTTACAGCATGGATTTTTGCAGCAATACGCTGCAGAGCGCTTGTATGGTTTATTGGGAAGATTATTAATTTACCTAGCATTTCCTAACCATCCTGCTGTCGGTTTTTATAATGTGCATCAATTTAATCAAAGTTGGCAAACATTGTTGGGTGCATGGGGGCGCTATTTGCAGCAACCAGCACAACAGTGGAATGCATGTTTGCCATTGCAACAACACAGCAAGGTGCGATGGCAAATTGAGTCGATTGCCACGGAAGCTTTCGAGCGTTCTATTTGGATTTTGGTAGTTGAAACCAGTCAGCCTTTAGGAGAGCAACTTGCGAAAAGATTTAGAGAGGAAACGAAAATTGCAGCCAAAGGTCAAGTGGATCGCTTAGCAGCCTTGGCTTTAAATGGCATTGTGTTGCAATCTCTCTTGAGGCCCGCGCCTGCTTTCTATCACACCTATCAGGGAGATTATTTTCAACTGTTACAAGAAGGCCCTGTTTGGGAAAGTATCCGCAAAGAGCGCTCCCTAGGGATCCTGCTCTCAGCGCCTTTCCAAGAGCTGTCTTTAAAGTTATTGGTTACACATCAGGATGAGGGCATTGTATGAACCAAGAAAGTCAAGTATGGCAAGCTGCTTCTCCGTTTTGGCGTTTATTATCAGAGTTAAACAGACTGGCTCAGTGGCCGTCTGCCATGGTGCTAAAAACCAAATTGTTAGCGCTGTTTGAAGACTTGGATGAGATCTTGTTAAGTTTAAATGTCAGTTACGAATCACAGCAAGACATAAAATATGCATTGGCTGCGCTATTTGATGAGCAAGTTCTCAATAGTGATTATAGAGAAAAAGATCGCTGGCTAGAAAATACACTACAGTGGCAGCTCTTTGAGGACAATTGTGCGGGCATAGGGTTCTTTAAGCGCTTAACACGCTTACAGTGTCACCCTAAGGCAAACTACTCAATTTTAATGATTTATTATTTGTGTTTAAACTTGGGTTTTAAAGGACGATATGCGATAGAGTCCCCAGAGCAATTAACCATTTTACAAAGTACACTCTATGAGTTGATTCAATTACAGCAAGACATGTTAGGTCTACACACTGTATCGTTGCCTGTGCTAGCTGCTCAAAAGCGGTCTCCAATGTGGCGTAAGCCGGCAATTTTAGGGCTTTGTCTGGGTGGTAGCTTAGTTTGCTTGTTGTATCTCGGTTTTCAATTTAAGATGTCACATGTGTTGGCTGACAGCTTGAATCATTTGACAGAATATCAATCGTTTGTGCAAGCACAGATTTTTCGAATTGACGCACAAAAGCAAGGATAAATTATGATCCGTTTTAATCCACTCAATCCTAAAGTTATTTTCATTACTACTGTGCTCATCACAACGTTGGGAATCAGCAGCCTATTTTTACACTGGCAAACACTCTGGGTAGCAGCCGGCGCACTTTTGGGTGCAGGACTTTGGTTTAGTTTTAAAATCCTACAGGCAAAACGTTTTGGACGACAATTACAGCATGCGATGCAATCACAGCAGGACGGGCATCGTCATAAACTAGAAATCGAAGCACTGAAATCTGCCATGCTGCAGTCTATTGGTCGCTTGAAAACATCAGAATTGGGAGTCACTTATCAGGGTAGCGCGGCTTTGTATGCATTACCTTGGTATATCGTAATCGGACCTGCAGCCGCCGGGAAAAGCACCTTATTGCGTCAATCTGGCATGCGTTTCCCCATGGATGCACAACAGGAAATTCAAGTACGAGGGTTTGGTGGAACTCGTAATTGTGATTGGTGGTTTGCAGACAGCGCAGTTTTCTTAGACACCGCTGGTCGTTATACCACGGAACCCGATGACCGGGAAGAATGGTTGTCTTTTCTCAAGTTAGTGAAAAAATTTCGTCCTAAGCAACCGATTAATGGCCTCATTGTGGCGATTACTTTAAGTGATTTGTTAACACAAGCAGAGCAACTAGAAAGCCATGCCCAATTGATTCGGGAACGTTTACAAGAAATCAGCAGTACTTTAGGGTTCATTGTACCCACTACACTTGTATTAACTAAATGTGATCAGTTAAAAGGTTTTGGACATTTTTTTAAAGATGCTGAATCACAAGATAAAAAACAACCGTTAGGTATACATTTTTTTGACAATGAGCCAGTGGACTCTAGAAATGGAGTCATTGGCAAGCTAAATATGTTGTATGCACAGTTTGCATTGGACCGTGCTAAAAAACTGCAATCTGCAGAGACCACCATTGAGAAAAAGAATATCATTGATTTTCCTGAAAATTTTCAAGCAATCATTCCACATTTGAATCGCTTTTTATCTTTGATTGCAGAACGTAACCCGTATCAAGATACCCCATTTGTTGCGGGGTTATATCTAACCTCTGCGTTACAAGACAATAGGCAAATGCTGGTCGCTCCAGAAGCGGATTCTAAAGTTTTTCAATTGATGGATGTAACTGCTGAAGAGTATGTGACAAGCAATGACAGCTACTTTGTAAAATCTCTGTTTCAAAACGTAATTGTCCCTCAACGTTATCTGCTCAAACGCAATCCCATACAACAACGACGCCACCGTATGCAACAAATGGTTTTTTATACCGCGAGCTTTGCAGGGCTAGCCTTGTTTTCGGTCGGATCTTGGAAGGCTTATCAGCATAATCAAGTATTGTTGCAACAAGGCGTATGGAAAATGGCTGAGCTGGCTAGAACCATGCAGTTTCAGATTACGACACAGAAACCTGCGCAAATTGCTGCGCAAGCCGTGGTGCATGAGCATTTAGTCGCTTTGAAAAATTATAGTAAGCAGATTCCTATGGCATTGAGGATGGGACTGTATCGAGGTGATAAACAATTACCCGCCATGTCAGAAGCCTTGGCGACGACTTTGCAAACTACGTTTGTACAACCTTTGGCGGAGTCTTTACACCAACAGTTAGTTGAAAATCATCAAACATGGCTGACGTTGCCTCCCGAAGATCAGGCCGCCTATTATGATGCATACCATGCTTTGTTAGGCGATTACTTTGCGCTACAGGCACCTACGGGAGTCGATATTCCTCGTGCTGCAAAAAGTTTAGCCGGACGCTGGGAAAATTTATTAAAAGAACAAAACAGTGGTTATCAAACCCTAGGCTTTCAATCGGAAACCTTGTTTCAATTGGTAGAGTTTTATTTACATCATCGTCAACAGTATAGCGATGGCTTCTTTCAATATGTGCCAGATATGGCGTTGATTGCTACGGCACAGAAAGATTTGATTCTGCCCCAAGCTCCGCACTTACTCTACCAGCAAGTCATGGAGGGGTTGCAAGAGACGATGGGTATTGTTGATCCTAATCGCCAATTAAAGACGACATTATGGCAAGCAGACTATCCACTATCGACGGCCTATACCACAGAAGAATGGTTTAAAACGGTGCAGCCTAAACTGCTTGAGAAAACCAATCTGGTGGCTGAGGGAGACTCGATCATTGGTCATGTGGGTTACAATGTGATCAATAAAGAATCGTTATTTTCAGAAATGAAGGCGCTATATGAAAAAGATTATCAACAACAATGGCTGTCTTTTTTAAATGGTCTGAGTGTAAAGGCGTTTGATAATTTAGATCAAGCCAGTACGGCGTTATATGCACTCAGTGATGCCAAAGGCATGTACCCAGAGTTGTTTAGATGGATAGCAGCGAATCAATACAATGCAACTGCTTTAGGTGAAATTCAGATTTTTGCAAATCAAGCAGCTGAACCTACAGATTTGTTAAAGCAATATTTATTAGTTATTTCACGCTTACAAAATGATGTGTTGCGGATCAGTAAAAGCAGTGAAGCGCCACAATTGGCATTGACTTATGCACAGAAACTATTAAATCAAAATGGCATGGACACCGAGCTATACAAAGCGTCTGTGGTGATTGACACCTTGGTGATGGGGGTGCAAGACAAAGCACTACAGCAAGCCTTGTCTCATTTGTTGTTATCGCCGGTACAAACTACTTGGGGTAGTATTTTAAATGAAGCTGCAGACGCACTGCAGGCGATGTGGGATCAGGACGTACTGACGCCTTTTGACGACAAATTGGCTTCTAGATATCCTTTTTCTAAAGTAGAAGATGAAGTTGCGGTTTCTGATCTGTCGGCATTCTTTAAACCACATACTGGTATTTTGTGGGAGTTTGTAGAAACGAATCTGCTGCCATTTATGACAACTACACGCTCTGCCATGACACCCAAACAGTGGCTAGGAAAATCCTTACCTGTGTCGCCCGCTTTGCTGGCCTCTATACAAAAAGCGCAGCGCTTAACACAAAGCTTATTCCATAAAGAAGGGCAGGAAATTGGATTTGACTATTTTGTGTATCCTGTTGCAACGGCGGGCGTGCAAGAGCTTAGTTTAACAACTAATCAAGATACTTATCGATATCGTAATGAGCCACAAGAGTGGCGACGATTTTCCTGGCCAGGCGATATGTCTACTTTGAGCGCAAAAATTGCGGCCATTTCTCAGCAAGGGCAACAAGGAAAATTACAAACGCAAGGAGTGTGGTCTTTATTCAAACTACTTGAAAAAGCGGAGTTTTCAGCCACTAATCAAGGTAAATATGTAGGACGTTGGCGTTTAAAAACAGACTCGGGTGAGATGCTCCAGTGTAGCTTTATGTTTAAAGGCGACAGAAAAGATAATCTCTTTGAACAATTGTTTGTTACGCCATTACAATTACCAAAAAACATCAAATCATCAGAGGTAGGGTAACGCTTTGTTGTCTTTATTAAAGCCATTTCACAAGAAAAAAGTGGAGACCAGGCCGCCTTCCGTGAGTTTAACGGGAAAGTTGCCCTGTGAGGCGGATTTTATCCGCCATGCGATTACGCATACGCATGCAACCTTGCTCGATCAATGGTTACAAGCCGGTTTTCAGCAGCTCATCAAATGGGATAAGTCGGCTTATCCCAATGTTTTTTCAAACATTTATTTTTATCAAAGGTTTGCTAACACAGCGCAGATTGCGTTGGGAAGTGTGTACGCCAGCCACGATAAGTCAGGCAGACATTACCCTTTAATGATCAGTAAATGGGATACGATTGCAGAGCCTTTAGATGAGTTCATGCCTTTTTTGCCTATTTTGTATGCTGACATATGGCAACAATTGTGCTCTTTTAATATTGCAGTGATGCAAGAACGCACTTTATTAACACAATTTATTAGAAATTTTGAACCTGTAAATCCCACAGTGGCACAAACACCCCCTTACCAATCCATGATGCGTGCGGTGGGGATGTCAGTCCAACAGTTTTTGCAAGAGTGGGATAATGCAGCACATGTGATTGCACAAGGATTGCATGAGTTAAAGCATTACTCGACAAATCCTAGACATGCCTTATGTTTCCCACTGCCCAAATACTGTGAAGGAGAGCTGGCAATTCCTTATATCGCCTTCTGGCTGCAACTGTGTGAACACTTTTTACCTAATCAGCCGTGGCAACAGGTTTTTTGGCAGAGTGATGAGAGGCAACCGTTGTTATGGGTGCATTTTTATCCATTACATGCTGATTTGTTATCGTGGTTATTGGTTCCTACTCTCAGGAAAGAAGAAAAGCGGATTATTTGTGTGACGGGTTCACAGCAGTTGGCATTACTGACAAAAGTAAAACAATGGTTGAGTCGTGATACAGATACTGTGTGTCAATTGCTACATGGAATCATGAAGCAGTTTTAAAGAAACCCTCTATTAGGTTTTTAAAATGGAAAAAATGGGGCCGGAGAGCCTCTGTTTTGAGGTCATAAGGAGAGAGACATGTCTAGAAGAAGCTATCAACAAGAAATACCTAAGGCTCGCATTAATATTACCTTAGACATTGAAAAAGATGGGTCACAGCTACAACATGAACTACCCCATAAGGTATTGGCACTGGGAAATTTCAGTGGTGATAAGCCAAAGGAGTCTCTGGCTAAAAGAGCGCCTATTTCTGTCACCCCACATAATTTAGATGAGGTCATTGCAAAATTAAAACCCGTTTTGCAGTTAGAATTATCTGAAGGCGAGACCACACATCGAGTGAATTTAAACTTTCAATCTCTACGAGATTTTCATCCTGATCAATTAGTGTATCAAGAGCCTACTTTAAAAAAACTCATTGCGATGCGTCAATTACTGATGGATTTACGTGCTCAAATGATTGATAACCGCCAGTTTAAAAAACAATTACAGGCCATGTTACAAGCCGCAATGAATGCAGAGGAGTGTGTTCATGAATCTTGTTGAAAGCACTCCAACGCTTTTAGATTTTGCGCATGAAGACACCTTTTTAAAAACCACAGTCAATGCACGCATGCAAGCGATGGTAGAGGTGTTGCAATATTGGTTGACGGATATGGAAACCAGTCTTGACACAGTATTAGATAAAATGACCATCGATGCCATTTTAGTGAAGATTGATCAATATCTCAGCCAGGCTTTGGATAAAATTTTACATCACCCCGATTATCAAGCATTAGAATCTTTGTGGCGTGGCCTAAGCTATCTTGTGAAAAATACAGACTATCAATCGAACTGTGAATTAGACATTTTAGACGTGACCCAGGCTGAATTGGTTGATGATTTTTTGGACAGTGCCTCTCCCGCCAACTCTTTTTTGTATCAACATGTGTATCAAAAAGAATACGATACCCCAGGGGGGAAACCCTATAGTGTGATGATTAGTCCTTTTCAATTCAGCGCGCGTGCTGAAGACATCACGCTGCTAGGCAATTTAAGTAAAGTATCGGCAGCAGCCCATTGTCCATTTTTGGGCAATATCTCACCTGGATTTTTTGGTAAGCAAACTTTAGAGGAAGTGTTGTCTATTCCTGATCTAAGTTTATTTATGCAAAAAGCGGAGTATATTCCTTGGAACGCACTCAGAGAAACGGAAGATGCGCGTTATTTAGGCATGTTGTTTTCCCGGTTTTTATTAAGACAGCCTTATGGCGAGCAAAATACGACTAAAAAATTCCATTACACCGAATCCGCATTGCAGCATGAGGATTTTTTATGGGGCAGTAGTACTTTTGCCTTTGCGGCCAATATGGCAGACAGTTTTAAACAATATGGTTGGTCAGTGCAAATCAGAGGTCCTCAATCAGGTGGCATGATTTATGACTTGCCTTTACATCATTTTAACCAAAGCGGTGTATTAGAAACCCAAATCCCAACAGAAGCCATTATTTCTGAAACAGAAGAGTTGCAGTTATCGGATTTGGGTTTTATTCCTTTAAGTTATTACAAAGATTCTAGTCAAGCCTGCTTTTTTTCTGCAAACTCGTTACAAAAGCCTAAGCGTTATCGAGATGAAGATGCAACGGCCAATAGTTTAGTGAATGCGCGGTTACCCTATATCTTTTTGGCCTCCCGCTTAGGTCATTATATTAAAGTCATTCAGCGTGAAAACATTGGTGCAGCCAAAGATCATGTCATGCTGGAAAGAGAGTTAAATCATTGGCTACAAAACTTGATTACTAAAATGGTTGATCCCAGTCCTACGCTTATGGCAAAACGCCCTTTACGTGAAGGGGAGGTGAAAGTCACGCCATTGGCAGACAATCCTGGATTTTACAAAGTGGACTTGATTGCCATCCCGCATTTTCAGGTAGAGGGATTAGATGTTCGTCTAACACTGGTATCTAAAATGCCTAAAGGGGATAGCTCATCTTCTAGATCCTAATCTATACTCTTCTTGATTTGAGTATATGTGTATTTAAATACTCGTTTCACTATGAAAGTAGGGGGCTGTCATTGCGAGCACAGCGAAGCAATCCAGGCTACGGTTGCTGGATTGCCGCGTCGGGAGTACCCTCCTCGCAATGACGGCTTTTGCCTAAAAGCAAAGTGGAGCGAGTAAATTTCCATCAGAGTGAAGGAGTATAACTCATGGCAAATCCTGCCTATATGGCTATTATTGATGATAAAGGCAATCAGATTAAAGGAACCTGTAAAGTATTAGGCCGCGAAGATCGCATTGAAGTGTATCAATTCAAGCATGAAGTGCGTATCCCAACGGACAAAGACACAGGTGCTTTAACTGCCACACGTAAACATGAAAACTTTGTGGTGACGAAGGATTATTGCCCTGCTTCTCCAGTACTGTACAAGGCCTGTGCCTCGGGTAAGACACTGAATTCTCTGATGTTAAGTTGGTACAAAGTAGATGATACCGGCAAAGAAGTAGAGTATTTCAGACATACATTAGAAGGCGTGAAGGTGGTTTCAGTCAATGCCAAAGTCGAAGATGTCAAAGACAAACAAAATGAATACATTGGTCATCGCGAAGAAGTTGCTTTTCGCTATCAAAAAATAAAATGGACATACTTAGACGGGAACATAGAAACTGAAGATGAATGGCGAGTCCGTTAATCATACAGTAGAGGCAGCATTTGCTGCCTTACGTAACCAGGTAGAGCTGCATTTACAAACAGGCTTACCCAGATTGTTGAATTATCTCTGGCAGCCTTTGGTGCCATTTTTGATGGTACCCACTCCTGCCATTGCTTTGATTGCTGTGAACCCTGAAAAACCCTATTGTCAAAAAGAAGCGCTAGCTGCTCAGACCATCACGATGACGCCTTTCACTGACAACGCTGTGCCTGCGGTCACTAAACCTTGCTACTTTCAATTTCCTCATCCGATGACGCTGTATCCCTTACAGTGTATAGAACAAAAAAAGCAGTGTGAACATAATCACACTCGCTTAACGGTGACTTTAAAAAATACGAATGCACAACGTCCGCTCCTGCTTGATCAAGGATTACAGGTTGCTGTTGCTGGAAGCACAGAGTTTTCCATCGCATTTTGGCAGCAATTATGTCAATGCACTCAAGTGTCTGCTGCTGTTCAGCAAGGTAGCACGCGTTGCTTGGTAGAGAGTATTGCGCATCAAACACATGCATTTCAAGATTTTCTACCACCATTATTGCATTATGCACTAGCGCCAGAAACCCTCTTATTAATCAAAATTCAATTTAAAGCGCCACTCACGGTCTTGGCGGGTGAGCAGCTACAGTTGCTGTTTGAGTGGCCAGATATTTTAGACAATCAACAGCTCCCTACTGAAAAAATAAGATTGATACTGAATAGTACTTGGATTTTTAACTGCTATGAAACCGATGCGATACCGATTCGAGAGCCGAAAACCAGAGATACACATTGGATCCAGCCTTTACAGAAAGAAGTCTTACAATCAGACATTTTATCGGTTGCCAGTCTGCATGGTATGACGGCCCATCATAAGCAAAATATTACAGCTTCATTGACCACCTATCCAAAATCCACCGAGTGTCCAGCCAGTTATTTTGCGTTTTATGAGGAGCATCGTTTAGGATTGCAGTTGGCAGGCGATTTGTCTGAAATGGATTGGCTAAGCCTCTCTGTGTGGGCACACCAGGGAGATAGACCATTTGATACCTATGTGCCAGGCAAAGTCGCAGGAGATTTGGATGAAAATCCGTTAGGTTGGCAATGGGAGCTGATTACTCGCTGTACACCTGCGCAGAGAAACCGACAGTTACCCGATCAATATACCGATCTCAGTTGGTTGTCAGCGCCTTTGCAATTGTTTCAGACAGAAACGATCTTACGAGAGTATTTGGCATTGTTTACAATCAAAGCGCCGAGTCTATTAAAGAAAATAGCGGCGATAGAGCAAATACGCTATGAGAAAAATCAAGTATTTTCTCAAGGGATGTTTCAATTACAATGCATTGTACATTGGCATATGGATGTACGAGCCTTTGAGTCTGTTTGGGATTGCCAGTTGTTTTTACAAGCGGTGTATTGGCAAGTCTTGCCGTTAGTACCTTATGCGTATCAACTGCAATTTCAACTCACTACTGCTACAACACGACATCATTGGCACTGGCCTATACTCAAAGCGATTTGATTTTAGGCTAGGCGTCGAGTCGCGAGCAACCAGAACGTACATGCTAGTACTTGAGGATTGCGAGCCGACGATGAAAAAAACGCCTTAAATTAAATCGAGAAGAGTATCTATGAAGCAACATTTTTTTCAAGTAGTGCGCAATCACGCAGCGGTATCTTTGCAGTTTTTTTGTACTTTAGTCACAGTATTTCCGGCCACCCCGATTCAATCCATAGAAAAACGCGCAACGCATTGGAAGCTGACTTTGAATTTGATCGGACTCACTGGGGTAAATGCCGTATTCAAGCAAAAAGTCATTGCTGATTTATTGCCGTCTACGCAATTACAACAGCTGCATCAATGGTATTATGAGCGGCTTTATCAGGCATGGAGCCTATATCATTGGCCTGTGCAAAGTGAAAAAACAGCGTCTCCCTTGTATGCAAATTTCTTAGCGTATTGTCAAACCAATCCCAGAAATTTTCCAATCAGTTATGCGGAGTGGGGATTTTGTTATCCCAGCTTGCGTCAATTACACCAGCGATTAGAGCAGCAATTTCCAGGGATACACAGGCTA
>JAHFQF010000017.1:746-19620 GCA_023266435.1 Legionellales bacterium
CAGATGATAATGCCATAGTAGGTGGTATTGCACGCTTGGCAGGCATGCCTGTCATGGTCATTGGTCAACAAAAAGGTCGTGATACTAAGGAAAAAGTGGCGCGTAATTTTGGGATGGTGCATCCAGAGGGCTATCGCCAGGCCAAACGCTTGATGCTCTTGGCTGAAAAATTCAAGTTGCCCTTGATCACGCTCATTGATACCCCAGGCGCTTATCCTGGTGTTGGTGCTGAAGCACGTGGGCAAAGTGAGGCCATCGCGACCAATTTATTTACCATGGCACAATTAAAAACGCCGATCATTTGTGTCGTTATTGGTGAAGGCTGCTCTGGCGGTGCGCTGGGTCTGGGTGTAGGTGATAAAGTCCTCATGTTGCAATACAGCTATTATGCTACCATCTCTCCTGAAGGCTGTGCTTCCATCTTATGGAAAAGCGCTGAAAAAGCGTCAGAAGCTGCAGAAATCATGGGTATTACAGCAGAAAGACTGAAGTACTTAGGGTTAATTGATGGCATCATTCCTGAGCCCTTAGGTGGTGCGCACCGTGATGTAGAGACTATTGCAAAAACCTTACAAACCACGTTGATTGAGACTTTAAAAACCTTAAAACAACAACCCACTGATTTGCTATTAGAAACACGTTATAGACGACTCATGTCTTTGGGCATCAATGACGACAGTTACCTCTGAAGTTCTAGCACAACTGAACCAATGGATTCAAGATAGGCAGCCACCTGTACATTGGGTGATTGCCTTAAGCGGAGGCATGGATTCCGTTGTTTTATTACACGCTGTACAACAACTGCCGAAACCACACCCCTACCACAGCCTAAAGGCAATCCACGTAAATCATCACATACAACCAGAAGCAGATGCTTGGGCTGCGCACTGTCTTGCGCTCTGCCAATCCTTGAACATACCCTGCCTGGTTGAACACGTACAAGCAGCAGATCACGGTGATCAGAGCCCTGAGGATTACGCACGTGACTGCCGTTATGCGGCCTTGGCCAAACACATTGGCCCCGAGCACTGCTTACTGACAGCCCATCATCAACGCGATCAAGCGGAAACGTGGATCATACAGGCGATGCGCGGAGCAGGGCTCAAAGGATTGTCGGCTATGCCAGCCATAAAGCCCTTTTCAAAAGGGTACTTAGGCAGGCCCTTATTGGCGGTATCGCATGAGCAAATGACCGAATACGCTCTGCAGTATCAGCTGGATTGGGTGACTGATCCCAGCAATGCTAACCCCCAATACACGCGCAACTTTGTGCGTCATCAAGTACTCCCTACATTAAGACAACGTAATGCAGGCATTGAAAAAGCCTTTGCGCGAGTAGCGCAGCATTGCGCTACCAGTCAAGTCTTGCTTGACGAGTTGGCTTGTATTGATCGCCTACAAGCAGAGCTGCCAACGGGTGAATTACGCACGGAGTATTTAAAAACCTTAAGCACTGAGCGGCAAGCCAATTGTGTGCGTCATTGGCTATCTGAAAAGCAAGTGATCTTGCCTCCCACCATTCGACTCATGACGTTTTTAAAGCAAGTACAAACAGCAGCCAATGATCGTAAACCACAATTACGGTGGGGAGAGTACTGTGTTACTGCGCAAAAGCGAAAGCTCACTTTTTATAATTCCAGCCAAGTGCAGTAAGACACACCGATTGTTCTCTGAATAACTAATATTTGTTTATTTATGTTATTAAAATACCTTTTTTAGTGTAAACTGTCGCGTCTATTTTAGTAGTTTTGCTTTAATAATTTTCAGAAGGTTTACTTATGTCAGCTGTTTATATGCCCACACCTCCCGAAGGCGCAGAAACTTTTGAGGTCTTAGCAGGAGTTCAATTGCCTGTAGTATGGTTTCAGCGCGCAAAAGCGTATGTGTCTGGCCGTGAAGTGACAGCATTTCAGTGTTTGACAGCACTGGCTCGTTCTCATGACATCGCTGCGATGCAAGCCTATCTGCAGCAAGGGGGGAGCATCAATGTTAGCGCTCATGATGGCAACGATACCTTAGTCAGTCATGCGCTGACGTATGGCCGCTCTTTGAGTATGATTGAGTTTCTTTTAAAACAACCTGATTTAAACTTGGAAAATAGAGGTTCCCTCAATGAAACGCTAATATTTGCCGCGTTACGTAGGAAAAACACTTGGGATCAAGGAGTGACTAGCAGAGAAAAAGCTGCTGAAAAACTCAAAATACTGGAGTTGGTTTTAAATAAAAACCCTGATTTGAGTGTTCAGAATGTTAACGGTGATACAGCTTTGATGTTTGCTGCTAAAGAAAATCAAGAGATGCTTGAGGTACTATTGGCACACAATCCACCCTTATTTACTCAAAATAATGCGGGTGATTCGGCTTATACTTATGCGTTGCGGGCTGGTGTTGTAAAAAGAGTGTTCACACTTTTATCGCGTATTAATGCACCCGATCAGCAGCAGCTGAATGCCCGTGATAAAAACGGTCATTCTTTTTTATACACTGCCACTTTTCATTTAAACGCTGGAGTAGTGCGAGCCATTTTAGAGACTTATAAACGTTTTGGTATCCAGCCTTCACCTATACATTTTTGTGAAGCGTGGATGGGCCTGCCCCCTATTGATCACACACACAGTGCACAAAAAATAGCCTCTCACATCGCAGAAAGCATTAAAGTTGCTGAATTACTGTTTGCGGCAGGAGCAAGCATGAATGATGTTCATGCAATCCAGCGAATCAATCCTTTGATTGCAGTCCTGGAAAAATATAATTGGGACATGGCGTTATTTTTACTCAATTATCAAAACCACGCGCAACCTGCAATTGACTATGAATTAGTGAGCGCGCGAAATTGGAATGCTTTATGTTATTTGGTGTGTGCCGTCAAAGAAATGCCGCCAGAGCTTTTTCAAGATCAACGGGCTAAAATGAGCGCAATTTATGCTCTCATCATTGCGCGCATGTCCCCAGGGGCGCTGGCTTATACCGCTCTGCAAATGCAAATTCCTGTTGAACGACTCCAGACACAAGATATCAGCACCTTAAGATTACCTCCTCCACTGCCAGTGGCCCAAGCAATCCCTTTGCAAGCGCCAGGTGCGGCGGCGCAGGCGCTTGAGGGTGCATTAAGAATTGATCTGCAGAGCACACATAGACGGGAGGTGCATTTTACTACCACCCAGTGTGCGCTTGTCTTGCATGCACGTCATGCGGAGAGTTTGAAGCGTGAGCAATATGTTGAAATATCAGGAAGCCTGCTGCGTCATTATGCTGGTCCAGGTTGGCTAGATCTGACAAAAAGAAGAGCCTATTTTCAGAATCTATCCTCGACAGTAAAGCAGCCTATTCCAGGAGATGAATTAGGAACCTTAAAAGCTCGGCTGACTGAAAAATTAAAGTGGATTATGAAAAAAAATCAGCAGTATCAAGCATTAAAAAATCACTGTATAACTGCTGCGCTTGTTGAGGGGATGTCTGCAGCTGATCACGAGCGCGCTACTCTGCAACTATGCCAGAATTTTGCTACACAATTTTGCAATACAGATTGGGCATCGCATAGCCTTTCAGCTTTTCTTAAGCTGCTATTGACGGATACTCCTTATGCGAACTGGACAGATCCGGGCTCAAATAGGACTGTTGCTCAAGTATTGATATTGCTTTGGAGTGCTATGGACGATCCGCGTTATGCTTTAACGGTGGCGCAGAAAGGTGATCTGATGGTGCAAATAGGATTGGCGCTATTTGATGCGCTTCATGAAAATGGTGTTGGTCACCCCAGTTGTGCACCTGGTACATTTAATGCACTGATGGATGTTGCCGCCAGATCAGGATACATTCCTGGATTATATGTGCTATCGAATGCTGCGGAAGGTGCTGCCATAAAACAGCAGCTCACACAAAAACTATCCATGAATGCACAGTTTGAGATGTTGCATGCGGAACAAAGAATGACTTGGTTTGAATCTCCAGAAGCTTATGAAGCCGCAAAGCAACAATGTATTAAAGAGCAAGAAATCTTTAAGCAATTCGGAGAAAATGAGCGGTTTAAATTTTTTACTGAAGCAGAGTTGGCTGCCTTTGAACAAGCGTTGGTGCTGAGTTGGGAAGAGTGGACGATGCAGCAAGCGGAGAAACGACCTACTCTGGAAGAAATTGCCATTTCTAAGTTAAAGGGTATGAGCGAGTCACAGAGAGTTGTGTATTTAGTCAATAAACGTAAATTCACTGAGGAGGAGGGGGCTGCGTCTGATCCGTTGGCGGCTGCTATGTCGATGGAAGAGCCTGATGACATGCGGATAGACGAAGTCGTGATGAATCCTGCCTCGGTATCAGCTAGCCTTGAACCACCAAGGAAACGCAGAGCAGGTAAAGTTCGCGCCGTTGCATGCGATGGGGGAGAGGGACTAGCAGAGACAGAGGAAGAGCAAGAGGAGGCGTTTATTACTCCTTCAGAGAGGTATGCAGCAGAGGATAAAGGGAAAGGTAAAAGGAAGGTAGACGAGAAGCTGGATGATTTAGAACGATTAATGGAGCAGATTGTAGCGGAGCATCCAGTATTAGCCACTCCACACTTTGATCTGCGTATTATTCAACGGCAATTTGGTCTTCCCGAGCAATCTTATACACTGGTGGATTACTCGAGTCAGCTCATCGTGATTCGAAACAACCCGGCAGATTGGGTGAATAGCCACTGGAATCAGTATTATATGACTTTGACCCAAGAGGCATTGAGGCAATTGTTGAGCCAGATGATGTGTGAGTCAACTGGGGATCGAAACGCTGATTTAAAACTTTATGCTGAAAGAGATTTGGAGCGTCTTTTAGTACAATGTCAGTTAAACCGTGAAGAGGGGCCTGGTAAAATTATTCATGATGATTATCAAGTCTGGTTAGAGCATTTAGACTTGGCGCTTGAAGCGCCTGGGGTTGGTTTGGCGCCTGCTTTCTAATCAGCCAGCGGGTCGGCATAGAGTAGAGCAGGGATGCCTACTTTTATTCGAGAGAAGCGTTCAAGTGATGTCCTGCAATGTCCCTCTACCTTACTGGGGGTATTTGAATACTTACAATTCGATTCACCCTTGAAAGTCATTTGGCTGATTATTTATGGGTGGTGGTTACTTCTCACAAAAGATAGAGGTGTTGTCCTAGCTGATTTGTGGTATTATTTTCATCCCATGGGCGATGTATTTTGCAATGGGAACCTTTAAATCCATGACTAAATTTATCTTTGTAACTGGCGGTGTTGTTTCCTCTTTGGGTAAAGGCATTGCAGCAGCTTCTTTGGGCGCTATTTTGGCTTCTCGTGGGTTCAAAGTGACCATGATGAAACTTGATCCTTACATTAATACCGATCCTGGCACCATGAGTCCTTTTCAACACGGCGAAGTGTTTGTTACCGATGATGGCGCAGAAACCGACTTGGATTTAGGGCACTATGAGCGTTTCCTAGATACCACCATGAGTCGAGCCAGTAATTTTACTTCGGGTCAAATTTACGCGGATGTGATTCAACGAGAGCGTCGCGGAGATTATCTGGGTGCGACAGTTCAAGTCATCCCACACATTACTGATGCAATCAAAGCAAGAATCATCGACGCTGCTAAAGACAGCGACATCGCGATTGTAGAGATTGGTGGAACTATTGGCGACATCGAATCCTTACCTTTTTTAGAAGCCATTCGACAAATGGCGGTGACTTTAGGTCGTACGCATACCTTGTTCGTACATCTCACCTTGGTGCCGTATTTACCAGCAGCCGGTGAAATGAAGACCAAACCAACACAGCATTCTGTCAAAGAATTACGCTCTATTGGCATACAGCCTGATATTTTGATTTGTCGCTGTAGCCAAGAGTTATCAGCAAGTAATCGTCATAAAATTGCCTTGTTTAGCAGCATCGAAGAAAGAGCCGTCTTTACTTCGCAAGACTTACCTTCAATTTATGAAATCCCCTTACATTTGCATGAGCAAGGGCTAGACGACATCGTGCTGGAAAAATTACACTTGCAAGGTAAGCCAGCTGATTTAAGTGACTGGAAAAACGTGATGCATAAACTGCATCATACAACCAGCGAGGTCAACATCGGCTTAATTGGTAAGTATGTTAATCTGGTTGATGCCTATAAATCTTTAAACGAAGCCTTAATTCACGCAGGAATTCACTCTCAAAATAAAGTGAATATTCATTTCATTGAGTCTGAAGACATTGAATCCAAAGGCGTTGGCTTGTTAAAGCATTTAGATGCAATCTTAGTACCCGGTGGCTTTGGTGGGCGTGGCGTGGAAGGCAAAATCCAAGCTGCAAAATACGCTCGAGAAAATAACGTGCCTTATTTAGGTATTTGTCTGGGGATGCAGATCGCTTTGATTGAGTTTGCTCGACATGTGGTGGGGCTCAAAGAAGCCAATAGCACAGAGTTTGACTCCAATACGCCAGAGCCAGTAGTGGCGCTCATTACTGAGTGGCTAGATGAGGCAGGGCAAAAGCAAGTACGTAATGCAACCTCTCAAATGGGCGGCACGATGCGAGTCGGTAGCCAAGCTTGCCAATTGGTTGCTGGCACAAAAGCGATGGCCTGTTATCAACAGCCTGTGATTCATGAGCGCCATCGTCATCGTTATGAGGTCAACAATCAATGGATTCAAAAGCTGATTGATAAAGGATTACTGGTATCGGGTCGCTCAAAAGACGGATTATTAGTAGAAATGATAGAGTTGCCTGATCATCCTTGGTTTGTAGCTTGTCAGTTTCACCCTGAATTCAAATCCTCACCACGTCATGCACATCCTTTGTTCTATCAATTTGTGAAGGCGGCGCAACAATACCATCAGGTTAAAAAAAAAGTAGTTAGCATGTACTCGGAGTGAAATGGATGAAGTTATTTGATTTTGAAATAGGTTATCGTCAGCCCTTTTTTTTGATTGCAGGGCCTTGTGTCGTTGAAAGTGAAGGTTTGGCTTTAGAAACGGCGGGGTACTTGAAGGAGTTAACTACTAAACTCGGTATCCCTTTTGTGTACAAGTCTTCTTTTGATAAAGCAAATCGCTCATCCGCTGAGAGTTATCGAGGGCTAGGTATAGAGAAAGGCTTGGCCATTTTGCAAAAAGTGAAAGAGACTTTTGGTATCCCTGTGATTACCGACGTACATGAAGATACCCCTTTTGCAGAAGTCGCCAGTGTAGTCGATATGTTGCAAACACCTGCATTTTTATGTCGACAAACCAATTTCATCCAAAATGTAGCGCGTACTGGCTTACCTGTGAACATTAAAAAAGGACAATTCTTGAGTCCTTATGAAATGGAACAAGTGACCAAAAAAGCGAAAGCAGTGGGTAATGAGCGCATTCTGGTCTGTGAGCGAGGATTTAGTTTTGGCTATCAAAATCTCGTTGCAGACATGCGTTCTTTAAAGATTTTACGGGATACAAATTGCCCAGTCGTGTTTGATGCAACTCACTCGGTACAGCTACCAGGGAGTGGCGGAACACAGTCTGGCGGACAGCGCGAATTTGTGCCTGTGTTAGCGCGCGCGGCTATCGCCAGCGGCATAGCTGGACTCTTTATGGAAACGCATCCGCATCCTAATGAAGCATTATCAGACGGACCAAACTCTTGGCCGATGTACCAGCTGGAGTCTTTATTAGCGACGCTCAAAGCATTGGATGAGGTTGTGAAAAAAGCAGATTGGCCTGAAGAAACCGTAGAAAAATTCGGGGAACTGAAGTAACCCAGTCTGAAGAAAATACAGCCAGGCGAGGGGACTTTGTTTTGAGACCATTTAGGAAAAATTGACCAAATTATAGTCAGAGCAATTGGAGTGTAGTAAACATGACACAAGCCTTCATTGAGCGCGTTATTGCGCGTGAAATTTTAGATTCTCGTGGTTTTCCTACTGTAGAAGCAGAAGTGTATCTACAAAGTGGCCATTCGGGGCGGGCAGCCGTGCCGTCAGGTGCTTCTACGGGGAGCAGAGAGGCATTGGAATTACGTGATAAAGATCCAAAGCGTTATGGTGGCAAGGGTGTTTTAACAGCGATTGCAAACATTCATCAACACATTGCGCCACATATCAAAGGTCAGGATGCGTTAGATCAAGTCGCTTTAGATACGCAGTTGATTGCTCTAGATGGCACGGAAAATAAATCACGCTTGGGTGCAAATGCCATTTTGGCGGTTTCACTTGCCGTAGCAAAAGCAGCCGCTGCTTTTGAAAATCAGCCTTTGTTTACGCGTTTTCAATTACCCAATTGTGAATATCGCTTTCCAGTACCTCTGATGAATATTATTAATGGCGGTGCGCATGCAGACAATGCCATTGATTTTCAAGAATTCATGATTGTTCCATATGGTGCCAGTGATTTTTCAGAAAGCTTACGTTACGGAGCAGCGACATTTCAGGCACTGAAATCCTTACTGAAAGACAGAGGGTTTGTGACTGCAGTGGGAGATGAGGGTGGTTTTGCGCCTAATCTTAGCTCAAATGAAGCAGCGGTGCAGTTTGTTTTAGAGGCCATTGAAAAAGCGGGCTTTAAACCAGGCGTAGATATCGGGATTGCTTTAGATGTAGCAGCCACTGAATTTTATAAAAATGGACGCTACCATTTGCAGTCTGAAAACAAAACACTCGATGTGCAAGGCATGATTGATCTGTTAAGTAGCTGGACGCGTCAATACCCCATTATCTCCATCGAAGATGGATTATCTGAAGATGATTGGCAAGGTTGGCATGCGCTGACTGAAACATTGGGTAAAACGACTCAATTGGTGGGTGATGACCTGTTTGTAACCAATGAAAAGTATTTGCAGTATGGCATTGATCACCAAGTAGCCAACGCGATTTTGATTAAAGTGAATCAAATCGGTACTGTGACTGAAACCTTGCGCACCATGCAGCTTGCGCGTGAAAAAGGGTATGCAGCAGTTGTCTCGCATCGCTCTGGTGAAACGGAAGATTCAACCATTGCGGATTTGGCTTTGGGTTCAGGGTGTGGGCAAATCAAAACTGGCTCTATGAGTCGCTCTGACCGCATCGCAAAATATAATCAATTATTGCGTTTACAACAACAATGCACAGCAGCCTATGCAGGCAAAGGGGTGTTTAAACGATGAGATATGTGACTGCCATTTTGGCGCTTGCTTTTATTATTTTACAAGTGCGCTTATGGCAGGGGGATGGTAGTTTATTAGAGGTGATTGCCTTATATAGACAAGCCGCTGAGCAGAAGCAAGTGATTGCTGATTACAATGCACGTAATCAGCAATTATTAGCGGAAGTTCAGGATCTCAAACATCGTTTAGGGGCGGTGGAAGAGCGCGCCAGAATTGATCTGGGTATGATGAGAGAGGGTGAAGTCTTTTATCAAATTATTTCACCTGAGGATGCAAAGCTATTAGCACCCAAACCTGCAGTGCCACAACCAGAGGCAGCAGATAATGGCTAAACGCTATACTCAAACCCATTCGGTTTCAGACAAGGCGTTGAGTCGGGAGCAACCCGAATGTGGCAGAGTATTTGTGATCTTGCCTGCCGCTGGCATAGGCCAGCGGTATGCCGGAGATAGACCTAAGCAATACACCGTGATTCATGATAAAGCGGTGATTCAACACACCATAGAGCGTTTATTGTCTTTTGCAGACATCACAGAAATCATTGTGGCATTACATCCAGACGATCAATGGTTTGCTAAACTGGATGTGGCAACACACGCTAAAGTGCGTTGTGTGATCGGCGGAGAACGACGCTCGGATTCGGTGCTGGCAGCGCTAGAGTTTTTGACTGAGAGTGCAGAGCCGGATGATTGGGTGGCTGTTCACGACGCGGTCAGGCCGTGTTTGTCGCAGGCAGCCTGGGATAGGTTATGGGATGCATTGAGGACAGAGACTGTTGGTGGTCTTTTGGCTGTGCCGGTACGTGATACATTAAAATATGTAGATGATCATGGCCGGGTGCTTGAAACTAGAGATCGCACGGATCTGTGGCAAGCACAAACTCCCCAAGTCTTTCGTTTTGAATTGCTCTATCGTGCATTGCGTCAGTTTGCAAATGATCACGGCATTACCGATGAAGCCAGTGTCGTTGAAAAGCTGGGCTTAAACCCCAAAGTGATCTTGGGTGACGTGTCTAATCTAAAATTAACGCATCCGGGTGATGAGGTGCTCTTAGAGGCAGTATTACGTGGACAATCCTTATGATAAAAATAGGCCAAGGCTTTGATATCCATCGCCTGATTGCAGGCGATGGATTTGTTTTAGGGGGTGTATTCATTCCCTCTCAATATGCCGTGGTTGCGCACTCCGATGGAGATGTCTTGATCCATGCGATTTGTGATGCCTTATTAGGTGCCTTGGGCATGGGAGACATTGGGCAGCATTTTCCAGATACAGATCCACAATATAGCCAAGCAAATAGCCGTGTTTTTTTACAAACCATTGTGGGCTGGATGCAAGAAAAAGGGTATCAAATTGGTAACTTAGACGCGACCATCATTGTAGAGCGTCCTATACTAAAAACTTGGTTACCCGCTGTATGTGAAATATTGCATGTTGATTTGCAATGTGATTTGTCTTGTCTGAATTTAAAAGCAAAAACGCATGAAAAATTAGACAGCATTGGTCAAAATCAAGGCATCGCAGTACATTGCGTTGTCTGTCTTAATAGGAATCCCAGCTAAATGAAGACTGGGCAGGAGAGCCTCTAAGGGACATATTCGAGTTAATAGGAAATAATACATGCATATTTTAGTTTGTAATGATGATGGTGTTCATGCACCAGGTATTCACTGTTTAGCAAAATGGTTATCTAAAATTGCTACAGTGACAGTGGTTGCGCCTGAAAGAAATCGAAGTGCTGCGAGCCATTCATTGACGTTACATAATCCATTGCGTGTCGCAAAATTAGAGAATGGATTTTTCTCTGTGAATGGAACGCCGACGGATTGTGTGCACATTTCTGTGGCCGGTGGCTTGGACATTAAACCAGATATGGTCGTGTCGGGCATTAATGCTGGCGCAAATTTAGGTGATGACGTGATGTACTCTGGTACTGTGGCGGCTGCAGTGGAAGGAAGAAATTTAGGTTATCCTGCCATTGCGATTTCTTTGGCTGGGGAACACCATAATAAATCTGAACATTATGAAACAGCTGGGCAATTTATCCATCAATTTATTCAATATCTTTGGAAGAACCCACTGCCAAGCGATACGATTTTAAATATCAATATACCAGATGTACCGACGGCTGAGCTGAAAGGTACACGGGTTTGCCGTTTAGGCAGCCGCCATATGGCAGAAAAAGTGGTTAGGGATACAGATCCTTCTGGCAGTCCCATTTATTGGATTGGTCCTCCTGGTCTAGAGCAGGACAATAGCGCGGATACTGATTTTTGGGCTATTACAAATCGCTATGTTGCGGTGACACCAATTCAGCTAGATATGACTAGGCATGATCGTATACCAGCATTAAACCAATGGTTGAATGATTTTAAGTAGACTCTTCTCGATTTAATTTAAGGCGTTGTTGTCATCGTCAGCTCGCAATCCTCAAGTACTAGCATGTACGTTCCGGTTGCTCGTGACTCGACGCCTAGCCTAAAATCAAATCGCTTTGAGTATATCTGGCGGGGATCTATTTCTAAGGAATGTTAAAGTTATGAATGTGCGCGCTTTATTTTCAGGATTGTATCAATACGCTTTAGAGAAAGCAGAGCATCCTAGGGCGTTACATTGGTTAGCACTTTTTACTGTGATTGAGGCAGTCATTTTTCCTATTCCTGTTGTTGTTATGCTCATGCCGATGATTTTAGCTCAACCTAAAAGAGCTTGGTGGCTTGCTACTTTTACCATTTTCTTTTCAGTGGTAGGCGCAGTTGTAGGCTATTGTTTAGGAGCCTTTGCCTTTGATTGGTTGTTACATGACTTTTTTATCAATATGGGCTACATGCACTATTTTGATCAGGTGAGCAACTGGTTCCATCAATATGGCATTTTTTGCATTCTCGCTGGTAGCATAGTACCTATTCCTTTTAAAGTCTTTACAGTGGCGGCAGGCGTGGTGGGGATGCCATTTCTCCCATTTATTTTAGGATGTCTTATTAGCCGCAGTTTGCGTTATTATTTGGTAGCAGCACTTTGTTATTTCGGTAAAAACCATATTGAGACATTTATGGTGCGTTACATGGATCGGATGGGTTGGTTTTTCATTGGATGTGGATTAATGCTTTGGTGGGTATGGCCAAAATAAAACAAATTGGATGTTGTCTTAGTATCAGTTTAGCATTGTTGCTTTTAACGAGCTGCTCTATGAGTGGGCAGAAAGTTGCACCAGTGCATCAAGCCTTTCCTTCAAAAGCAGCCCATGGCGGCACGCATCGCGTAGGTTATGGTGAGACGCTTGTCACCATTGCCTGGACTTATGGCGTCGATCACCAAGAATTAGCAGCCATCAATCATTTAGAGCCTCCTTACCACTTACAACCTGGCCAACGTTTGTATGTGGATCCAGAGAAAGCAGCCATGGCTAAGTTACCAAGTATGCAGCGACCAAAAGCTGAAAAAAAAGTAGGATCGGTCAAGCCATCATTCAAAGCGGTATTACCAAAAAGCTTGGCGCAACAATGGTTATGGCCCGCAAAAGGTACAGTGAGTGCACCTTTTTCTACAAACAATCGAGGGGTGGATATCCAAGGTAGTCAAGGCGATCCGGTATTTGCTGCTAATGATGGGATCGTTTTATATGCAGGTCAGCACTTGCGTGGTTATGGCAAAGTCATCTTGATACAACACTCCAAGGACTTGGTTTCTGCTTATGCGCATAATCACCAAAATTTAGTCGCCGAAGGGCAATCTGTACGCAAAGGACAACGCATTGCAGACATGGGCAAGAGTGAATCGAACCAAGTTAAATTACACTTTGAAATTCGTGAAAAAGGAAAGCCTATCGATCCTAAGCGCTTTTTTGCTTATTAAACCCCGACTCGCTACAAAAGAAGGGCTTCTCTTGTGTAAAAACTCCGAACTGAGGTTCAAATCGAGAAAAGTATAGATCCCCGTCCTGACTAGCCATACTGCCACCTAAAACCGGATTTTGCGGAAATGCACTGATCATAGATTCTGTAGTCGGTATTTCGCACTTTTTGAAAGACCTATTGTCTAACACTTAAAGACACTCAAAATGGGGATTTCAAATGGCATCTAGTAAGCCTTTTAGCAGCGCTGTTAATCCAGCACGGCAGGCAAATCCATCACAAAAGCAAAAATATTTGCCTTTGACCTCTCCTGAAGAAGACAATTTATTGTCTTTGTATTTTGAGCAGTTGCAAAAATTCCCACCCTTGAAAGCAGAAGAAAGCCAACAGTTGGCTTTACAAATACAGCAGGGAGATGAAAAAGCCAGAGATCGCTTAATCCAGCATCATCTGCGCTTGGTCGTCAAAATTGCTAAAGAGTTTAGACACCGCGGTATTTTGATGGCAGACTTAATCGAAGAGGGCAATATAGGCCTGATCCACGCGGTTAAAAAGTTTGATCCGCATAAAGGATATCGTTTTACTACCTATGCCGTGTGGTGGATTCGGCAAGCCATTGCTAAAGCGGTGATGGACCAATCTCGCGCCATTCGCTTACCTAAGCATGTCTTAAAAATGATTAATCAATTACTTAGAAAAAATATAGAATTAACTCAGGCGTTACAGCATCCTCCGTCTGAAAAAGAATTATCTCGCAACTTATACTTTGATGCAGAGGATTTGCATAAGTTGCAACAGATTATCCACGCTACTCAAATGGAGCCGCTGGAGGAAGAGGGCGACATGACTTGTGCTTCTTGGGCTTCAAAGCAGGATCCAGATTGTTTTGAGTTGGTTGCTAATCAAGACTTGCACCAATTTATCATGTTATTTTTGAAAGAATTACGTGTAGAAGAAAAAGAAGTCATCGTGCGACGCTTTGGGTTGCTAAATTTTGAAGCTCAAACTTTAGAGACAATCAGTCAAGATTTGGGATTTACTAAAGAGCGCGTGCGACAAATTCAATTGGCAGCGCTCAAGCGTCTACGCGCAATACTCAATGATTATGGGTTGCACTTAGGCTCGTTTGAGCTGCATTAAAGAATTGTCGGGAAAGGTTTTGTTTTTCAACAACACCATCCATGGCTGCAAATGGCGCATCCCTCGCCAAATGGTTTCAAAACAAAATCTTTCCCTCCTGAAATTTATCAACAATGAAATGGGACACCCACCTTTTAATTCGAGAAAGAGACGGGTAGGTGAATTTCTAATGTGAGACAAACACCCCGTTTCTTTGTGAGATATCTCTTATAAGTCTGTCCGTTATATCAGGTTGTTTTGCTAAGTTATCTGCTTTATTTATACCATTACCAGAGATCAAACCCTTGTTATTATTGGTCTTTATCTAATTTTAGCTAAATTGCATGGGAATGTTTTCTAAGCCTAAAGGAAAATGGGGTGTTGCGCGTTTTTTCCAGTTTGGTAAGCTTAAGTCAAGTAGGAGCGAGGGATGCGCCTACTTGAGAAGGGACTGACAAAGACTAAAGTTACAGGGACGTTCGGCAGGACGCCGTCTTGGCAAGGGATTGCCAACTTCTAAAAGGCCAGGATGGCCTTTTGTTTTTATGATATCCACAGTACAATATCACACCGATTTACCTCCGTCTAGTATACATCTATGATGTCAGAACAGTCCCAAAAAAAGTTAGAAGAAAAACAAAAAGATGTGCGAATTCCTGTTACAGGACCCACTTGCTCCAGTTGTACTTCTGCCATAAAACAAGCGTTAGAAAGCCTCCCTGGCTATAAAGCTGCACGTTATCAATTCACCATTTCAATTCCACAAAATGCTAAATGCGATATTAAGCTGCACTGGTTAGACGCTAGCCAAGCACAGACTGATCTTGAGCTTATTAAACAGAGCATAGAAAATGCTGGATTTGAGGTTGGGGCACCCAGCAGTGATTCAGTCATGTATCGCTTATACTTACCACTTGATCAAAAAGTGACCAGCAAGCAATTAAAAAAGTATCTCATACAACAAAAAGCCAGCTTCCCTGATTTTGTGCTGTTGCCAATGCAGGATGAGCATAGTTTAGGTCTGATGACCTCAAACCCTACAACCTTCATTCGCACACTCCAACAAGAGCCGCGCTGGAAAAAAGCAAAAATAGGCCTATGGCGCTCACAAGAGTCATTTGAGCCACCTAAGGTGACGATTTATTTTGTGCGCGCTTTGGTGAATCTAGCTATCTCTGTACCACTGATGATCTGGGGCATGTGTGGTAGCATTGGTTTTACAGCCAGTTTGATTTTAGGGGCACTAACCTTAGGATTGATGATTTGGAGCGGGCGTGACTTTTATAAAGACGCTTGGCAGCAATTTAAACGCAAAAAGACCAATATGAATACGCTGTTTAGTATTGGCTCTATCAGTGCTTGGATCGCATCCATGATCATGACACTCTTCCCAGGATTCTTGGGCGCGATGGGTATGCATGTACATTTTTGTGCTGTCATGATGATCGCAGCCGTTGTAAATTTAGGTCGCGGCTTAAGAGAGTGGTTAATTCACCGAGCCAAAGAGCAAGTCAGTGCCGATGTGCGATCACCCAGTCAGCGTTTTGCGCAATTGCAGCCTCTTTGGGTAGAAAGAAAACTAGCAAATGGTTTTGAAAAAATCATTGTCACACAAGTCATGCCGGGAGACATTATACGCGTCTTACCAGGCGCACGTATTCCAGTAGATGGTCAAATTACCTATGGTAGTGGTTATGTAGAAACGGATCATCAAGGCCAAGCGTTTGGCAAACATGTGACCATAGACACAGCACAAGCCGAGGTCTTAGCCGGAGAAACACTGAAACACACCTACCAAGAGGCACCTTGGATCGAAGTCACCGCAAGCAAACGCGGGGATGAAGGACATTTGTTTCAATTTTATGACACCTTAGAGTCCTGTGGTCAAACTGAACGTAGCCATGCCCTGATCGATAAACTCACGCGCTGGTTTGTTCCAGGGGTACTTGGATTTGCGGTACTTAGTATGGGGATTTGGGCTCTGATCCCAGGTGTGACAATAGGCTTTGTTATTTCTATTGGGTTAGCCATTTTGTTATGTGCTTGCCCTTGCTCATTTGCTTTGGCAGCCCCCATTTCTCAAGCCATTGCAGCTAAAAAACTCATGGATGCTAACTTAGTAGTCCCGAACGTAGAAGACATCAGTCAATTACAATTAAAAAAAGGGGATATCTTAGTTTTAGATAAAACAGGCACCCTAACAGAAGCTGCTCCTACTGTGGATGAACCCAATCTCAATGGCACACTTGCTGCTGAAGAAAAACTCGCGATTGCAGCCTTGGAAAATGGTCTTGGTCATTGGGCTGCTGCCAGTCTGTGTAAGCAATGGAGTTCAGCAGAGATTTCTGCACTGGCCGTGTTGAATAAAACTATCAGTCCTAATGGACTCGCAGGCGAAGTTCAAGCAAAAAGATACTTGATCGGCAGTGAAAGCTTTTTACGCGCTCAGGGGATTGCCTTGCCTCAGGATTTGACAGCTTGGAAACAAGCGCAAGCCACACAAGGAAAAAGCTATGTCTTTGTGGCGGTAGATGGTCAATATCGTGCGGCCATTCCTTTCCAAAGCAAAATTTTAGATGAAACTACAAAAACCTGTATCGCAGAGTATCAAAGTCAAGGCGTTCGAGTCATTTTGCTCACAGGGGATGATTATAATTCTGCGCGTTGGTGTGCAGAGCAGGTTGGCATAGAAAACATTGCCGAGAATGTCATGGCCGATCAGACACCCACGAGTAAAAAAGACTGCATTCAAGCGTTACAAACAGCCAATCCAAAGGCACGTGTAGTGATGATAGGGGATGGCCGTAATGATGCCGCTGCTTTAAAGCAAGCGAGTCAGCAGGGCATTGGAGTGGGGGTGGGTGAAGGGCCTGACTGTCGCTTAGCGGCTAATATTTTATTACCCGATGGCAAATTATCTCGATTAAAACAACTGGTTAAAATCTATCGTTTATTGCAAGATAATATTTTATCAAACCTAAAAATCGCCATTATCTACAATACGGCCAGCCTAATTTTGGCTGCAGGCATTTTATTTCCTTTGGGCTATATGCTTTCTCCGTTACTTGCAGCGGTTGCCATGGGCGTGTCCTCTGTACTCGTGATAGCCAATGCGATGCGCCTAGGTGGTCAGATTGATCGTGCACAAGGGTTAAAACCCATTGCAACATCAGCCAAACGCCCTTGGTTGCGGATTGCCGCCATTACGTGCTGTATTGCCGCGCTGAGCTTTATCTTTGCAATTGGATGTGCCTCGATGTGCGGCATGCCATTGGCCATGGCATTTACCATGATGGCTTTTTCTAGTAGCGCCATGTGTGCTTGTTGTATAGCGAGTTTAGCCGGCTATGCTAGTCTGGCGGTCATGAGTATTAGTCTGTTTATACACAGTGTGGAGCGCATGTGGCAGGATTATCAGGCCAGACGTGCAGATCATGCAAAACGCTATCAGCAATTATACGATGCAACAAGTCTTGCAGCCTCAGAGAGCATTGTTGCACCAATCAGTGATTTTTCTATACCAGTCGTGCAGCAGCACGCCGATCCTACGCAATCAGATTTGAGTACTGTGCATCTTACGGAGGGACCACTGTGTCTTTTGAACAACAAAATGTAACTTTTATTAGACAGCAACTACCAGCACATTTTAATCCCAAAATTGCTGTGATTTTAGGTTCTGGCTTAGGGGTTTTTACAGAAAATTTATCATCAAAAACAACCATTCCGTATTCACAATTGACTGGTTTTAATGTGACAGAACAATTGGATGGCCATAATCGTCAATTGGTAGCAGGCTACTGTGAGGGTGTGCCCATTGTGTGTTTAGAGGGCCGTTTTCATTATTATGAAGGTATTTCTAATCAAGCCATACAAGTGTTAATCCGCACTATCAAAGCATTAGGCTGTGAGATGTTGTTAATTACGAATGCAGCCGGTAGTTTAAGAGCCGAAGTGCCACCTGCCAGCTTGGTCACAGTCAGCGATCACATTAATTTCCTCTTTCATAATCCACTAACGGGTGCGAACCACGATGCGTTTGGCCCACGTTTTGTAGATATGTCAGAGTGTTATGATAAAACATTACGGCATCTGATTGCAGAAGCCTCAGCGTCTTTGGATTTAAAATATGAAGAAGGGGTTTATGTTGCTGTATTAGGACCTTCATTCGAAACGCCTGCAGAAATTCGTGCGTTTAGAATTTTAGGTGCCGACTTGGTGGGTATGTCCACTGTGCCAGAAGCCATTGTGGCCAGACATTGTCAATTACGAGTAGCTGCGATTTCAGTGGTCACAAATTTTGCTGCAGGCATGTCAAATGTAGAATTAAGTCATGAGCAAACACTTGCTTGCGCGAAAGAGGCCAGTGGAAATTTATGCCGCTTATTACAAAAAAGTATTCAATTGTTCGCCAGAGACAGTAAATAAAATAAGGGAAAAAATATGAGCACTCTATTAAGCCAAGAAGCTTTGATTCGATTGTTAGATTTTACGACACTCTCTGGCGAAGAAACTGAGCAAAGTATACGTGCATTTTGTCAGCAAGCATTAGAAGCGCCTGTGCCTGTGGCTGGTCTGTGTCTCTATCCTCGATGGGTTTCTTTAGCCAAAGAATGTATGCAAATACGTCCTGTGCCAATCGTCACGGTATGTAATTTCCCGAATGGTAATGAACCAATCGCTGTGATGCAAAAAGCAATCCAAGAAACCATAAAGCAGGGCGCAGATGAGATTGATATTGTCATTCCTTATCGTGCTTTTATGTCTGGTGATGAAGAGTCCGTCCTAAATTGCGTAGAAGCTGCGAAAGAAG
>JAHFQF010000171.1 GCA_023266435.1 Legionellales bacterium
GTAACCCATCAAAGCTTACCTTCCATACCCACTGATATTGCGGCGACGCTCTCATTCAGTAATGCTTCAGCTGACAAAGAGACACAAGCACAACAGTTTTTAGACTTAGCGCAGGTTATCTTTGCTCAAAACCATTCAAGTCAGCTGGATGTTAGATGCGATCCAAGAGAAAAAAGAGCGCTGCTTACTGCGATAATGCTTGCAGCCGTTAGTCGAGTAACAATTAACACGGAGTCAATTACTATAACAGATCTTCAGGCAGTTTTTGCTACACAGAGCCCGCCGCCAGTCGATACTGTTTATCAGCAGCATCTCGCTCCGCAAACAGCATCAATGCAAACAGATAGTGACTACACGCAAAACAGGAGATACTCTGAAATATAACCGCTGATTGCATGAGTGATAGCGCTACGCTATACCCAAGATACTTCAAAATGCTTGGGTATGAGCAAAAAAGATCAAGCTGATAAACTAAATCCCTAATCTTTGCCTCTGCTGCTCAGTCGCCCTCTGCTCTTTTTCATCCAATAAATATTTGGGCTTGTTTCCAGACAACGCATGAGCACAATGCTCATAATACAGCGTCCAGCTGCTCATGCTCACTGCTGATACGCTATCAACCCCAGTCGCCGCTCTTGGCGGCTGGACTGCGGGATTCCTCTGAGGAGCATCAGAGGATGGCGCAAAAAGTCGGTATAGATACAACCCTGTCACGACTAGAGGGAAAATTACAGTCAACCCCAAAAGAAAGTATTTAACATTCTCAACCCCATGGTGTCTAAAGTACATCCCGAACGTTAATTTAAATTTAGCTACTGATAGCCCCTGCATCTTCGACCTTGTATCCATCACCTCTAAAGGTTTTACACCTGCAAATAACACAGGCAGTATTTGCTCATCTTGCGCTAATACTTGTGAGGAAACGTTACTTGATTGATCCATCATAATGTGGGTAACACTCTCCTTTAGGGCAAGATGCTTTGGATTAGAAAATTGATACATCTGTCGAAATATGCTCGGTGAGTGATCGCGCGGCAGGGTTGATTTTGTTAAACCAAACATCCAGCCATCAGGATTCACGAGTGTTTCATAATTTTCTTTCATCCAGTCTGTCAATGGTTTGTATGCGTCATCTAAATCGACAAAAGTGGCCACATCGCATTTTGAGGGATTTGGATTATTTCCAATATCGGCCTCAATGCTTTCCTTTAACCATTTTTTTTCTTGCTCTGGATTCTGCGAGCTCCAAGGAGAGGCCTCAACATTCGCTGCAACAAACTCATCTAGCGTTATAGTAGCTCCACTCTTCTGTAATAATGCATATTTCATCCCTTGCAACGTAGCGTATCGACCACTTAAAACAACTTTTCCGACCTGATTATCATTCACTGAAGCTGCTAAGTTTGTATTAAGTTGAGTAATTGTCTCTTCATACTGCGATATAAACTCAGCATCAATAGGATTCGGGTCAATCGAGCCCGGAAACCCAGCATCTTTTGATTTAAATAATGATGGCTCGCAGAGTTGAATGTGAACTTCATAACCATGTTCCGCCAATAAAGCTGCTGTATGAAGCACACTCGCACCATGTCCACTCCCTACATCTAACAGAGTAATTGGCTTATCAGTGCTATATTTTGCTTGAGCGAGTTTTAGAATAGTATAATCGGCCCAATCTTTGGTCGAGCTCTTGGCTCTATCAAGAAAAGGACAACACTGACACTCAGAAACCTGGCTGTCTTTTGTTCGAATAGCTTCAGCCACCGCCACAGCAGAGGATGGATTCGGCTTGAATTGTGACATATTGAGGCTCACTCTACTTTCTCTTTATGTTAGTTATTAATTTAGCTTATTTAGCGGTCTAATTCAATCCAATCCAACGAGCAGGTTCGAGACTTTTAGCGATTAAGTCAGGTTGCAGGCCGTAAAAAGTTAGTCTCGTGATTGCGGTGGCTTGCACCAGTGATCGCCTAACACTTGGTTCGTGATTGTTCAATCATGCAAGATGAGCATGCCTAGGCAAGACGGGGCACAAACCGGGGGCTAGGATTTCGCAATTTCGGCTGAATATACACCCTTGATTTCTAAAGGGCAGTGTGTAGAATGAGGCCAAGGTTTGTCCCGGTGGCACAGTGGATAGCGCGGCCCCCTCCTAAGGGGCAGGTCAGAGGTTCAACTCCTCTCCGGGACACCAAATTACGCCTATATACCCAAGATGCTTCAAAATGCGTAGTTTATAGCAAAGCGAATTTAACCAGATGCAGTCTTCTGAGCCGAGAAATAGTCAACACTATTGCGAGGCGAAGAAGGCTTCAGCTGGGTAAACTTGGGCAGCTAGAAACAGGCATTTTGAAGGATCTTGGGTATACCATAAAAGTCACCCACCTCCAGTAAGTTCCACTCAAAAATACAGAGTTTTTTCGTTTTTAAGTTGCACTTCCACTGTGTTTTTTTGAATTTTTAAAGACGCAATGGTACAATGCCTGCCCAAGACTTTATGAAATCTAGTTTTCAAGGCATATATTGACAGCGCGAGGCCTCTCGAACAGTCAATTTTACACTCATAAAAACATAATTTTGCGAAGTAAAGCTGGTATTGATACTGCAAGTACAGCGCTTATTTCCTGAAAAAAATATATAAGGATCAGCAACATGGCAGGATCAGATACGCATTTTTTTGATGCCCATTTTTTTGATGTGGATGGTTGTTTAGCAACCAGAGACTTTAATGAACGCTACGAGCTTCTGTTGAAAGCACTACTTCAACATCGTGACCAATGGTTTTTAGAAACGTTGCATCAGCAACTCACGAGTGATGAGCTGAAAGACGAGAGACCAAGCAAAGCCTTATTAAATAAACTCATTAAAATAGAGTCTGATTTTCAAGCTCGCCTGTATGCTGACTTTAGAGCCGCTGTACAACAGTTATTATTGCGTCGCCACGCAACGCTGTTTAACTCTATATTTGAAACTGTTTCTGAGTCCCGCGAGCTGTTCGTTGGTAGCGTCTCTAATAGGATTGATCTGCGTGTTGACAAAGATAACTCACACAAACTCATGACTGGAAAAAGAACCCCCTCTGTTACCGAGTTTCTTTTAGACGTACAAGCAATACTGCAGCGTGAAACTGGCAAACCAGTCACGCTGGTTCCCTTACTATCTGATCTGCTGCACCCTGACAGTAAGATAGGCGATCGCTTTCAAGAGATTCAGCGGATCAATGAGCGAGCATTTGATATACTCACAACCCTCTCTTATACGGAACTTGATGATATCAATCAAGCAGAAAAATCTGTAGAACATGCTATCAGCCGCTGCAAAGGGCTAGAGAAAGATGAGCAAAAATATCTCTTATATAAAACCCAGTCAGAGCTGACACTTGCACGAAAAGAAACACCTTATTATCGTGCTCAATTAGAACAATCCAATACCTTTTTAGCAGAATTACCAGAAAAAACAAGGCAATATGAAGCAGAAAAACAGCAAGCAATCTCTCAAGCAGCTGCAGTTCGCGCAGAGAAAGAGCCCATTATAGAGGCGCGGCGTCAACTTGCGGCAGATCTCTTTGGTCTCGAACATGTTGAGCAAGGCACTCAAGCTTTACGCATCTTAGAAAAATTGCGTATTTCTCATGCTATAGCTCCCTGTAAAACCACGCTCCCCATGATCTGTGATGAGATTTGTGGTTTGGAAGAAATCGTGCCTAGTCAATGTTTTTCAGCTTTTTCCCATCATGGATCTGACATTCAGCATACCCTGTCTTGGAAATACAGTATGCTGTCGCAAGCACTGTTACCTCCCTGTGCTCAATCGTCAGCCTTTCACTTCGCCCGAGGCTGCAGCGACACGTCTCATTTGCCTACAGCACCTCAGTACCCTATTTCTGATCGCACCAAAACCAGCATTTACTTTCAAATAACCCACTTTGTCAGTGATCTGCTAAAAAAACGATATCCTGATACCTCGATCAGCGTGCGATCTCATGTTTATGATGACCTCTGCTGCTTGTTAGACGATGCACATGCTCTCTTTACAGCTCACCCTGCATTATTACCTAAAGACTGCTCCACCGCATTGATTTCCTATGCAGGCGAGAAGCCCGAACACAAACACGCTCTCGTCGGACAAGGACCGACTTTAACGACTGACGAATTACAGAGGTGCATGATGGCTTATCATACGCATCACGAAATTCGCTTGCAAAAAAAACCAGGTTTCTCGGCAGTTTTTCAGGATTTTCTATTAACTGTGAATGCAACCATGCCTCACCTGATCGCAGAGAGAAACAGACTGCAATTACCACCACCAGTCTCACCCGCAACCCCTCGTAGAGCAAGAACATCTCTCTCGGAGCCCCCGTCAGATCCTACTGCGCGGCTACCGTACTTATTAACAGCACTTGAACTCAAGAAAAAAGCAATGCGGAAACTCTCGTATCCTGTACCTGAACAGCCGTCAACCGATCCTAAGGCGACACCTACCTCGAAACCAAAACCCGACGCTTGTTAGTAAGCGCTCAAGTGGTATCAACGAACTGTGTAGTTTGGCCAATCTTTGGCGAACAACAGACTCAAAATGCGCACATACAAGTGTATGCTGCGCGTTTTTCGTCCATTTTTCATCGAAACCTTGTCTCAACCTACCCAATTCCCCAAGTATCACTATTCCCTTTTGAAGAGTTACGGTTGGTGCAAAATGTTTCTATAGACGCTGTGGCCAATCACCAAGGGAAGCCCCCCGATTACCAACATCAACCCAAAGGATTGGCTTGACAAGGGGGCTGCTGCTTGCCAAATTGTCCTTGTATAAGGAATTAAATAAGGCCAAACAGTGATCACACAGGCTAGCAAAAATAGTATCAATAAGCCTAAAGCCCAATAAAATGCTAACTGCTTTT
>JAHFQF010000172.1 GCA_023266435.1 Legionellales bacterium
TGTACCTATTATCGTAATTCTATTCAAGTTTATTTAGCCGACTTAAATCAGATAGCTGAGTTTGTGATAACCAACTTGCAATATGATGATTGGCTAGAGATTATTGCCAATGATAATTTGGTCTTTAGGGGTCGAGGTGCAAGCCAAGGCTTAAATCTAGGTAATAATTATCCTTGTGAACAACGTAAACTCTGGACGGCCAGTCATATAGATTTAAAACCACAATTAAAAGTGGGTTGGAATCGCATTGATGTTGTGAACGAAATTGCCGGTGGTGGTAATGCCTATCTTAATATTCGTGCTCGGCGCATACATGGCTGTGAGCCTATTTCTACTAGCTATAATCGAACTTGTGCAGCGAGTGAAAATTATAATAAAGGTACTTTAATTAACAGTGTTTGTAGTAATGGGCCGTCTAGCCATACAGTCAATGGTTTTGTCATTGCACAAGACTGTTGGGCTTGGCATGAAACTTATACTCGATTATCTGACCCCATTTACACCAAAGAAGAAGCTTGCGCACAATTAGAAGCTCAAGGTTGTGGACAAAAAAATGCAACTTGTATTTCCTCTAACGGTGTTTTTTGTGCTAATCAACAAATTACCTATAGCTGTTCTGCTCTCACAGCAGCTCGTCAAGTCTCATTGTGTGGTAGCCAATTAATTTGTCCTGATGGTCACTGTACAGCCGATATAGGTCAAACTTACACACCCGCTACGGAAAACTTTAAACAAGCAGCCACAGGCTTAGCGATAGCAGATGAAATAGCTAAGCAATTGGATAAAACAACGTTCACTGTATTTACCGGTATTAATCAGCAGTGCAAGAAAGCTGATTTGGGTTATGCCGATTGCTGTAAAGATTCAGGTTGGGGTGTGGATATAGGCTTAGCCAGTTGCAGCAACGATGAAAAACAATTGGGTTTAGCCAAGCAAGCAGGACGCACACATTTTATAGGCAGCTATAAATCCGGTGGTTTGCTGGATAAAAAAACGCATTATGTTTATTGCACTTATCCGTCTAAATTATCTCGTTTAGTCATTGAGCAAGGTAAGCCACAGCTACAACAGAATTTTGGTAATCCGCAATCACCTAATTGCTCTGGTTTTAATCTCACAGAATTAAATAATTTAAATTTTGATGCCATGGATTTTTCGTCTGTGTATCCCGATGCTATGGACAAAGCAGCCAATAGTACGACGCCCTCATCTGATAGCGCTGCGCTAGACATTCAGCAAAAACTTAAAAGCCAATATCCACAAATGCAATCGCGATAAAAAATAAGGAAATTATTATGCAAAAAGTACGTTGGAGACTCTTATTTTTGATTTTCCTGAGTTCGGTAAGCGTCGCTGAACCTGATACAACAGAAACATTAAATCAAAAAACTGACTCGCCTCAATATTATACCGATCATGCAAGAGGTTGGTTCTGGTATGAAGCGCCCCTGGTTGAATCAAAAAAACTAGAAAAGCCAAAAGCAGAAATTACGCTTATAGCGCCAGCTCATTCGCTCTCTAATAACGCAGCATTAACACCCAGAGAAATATTAAAAAAACAGGGTGAGCAGTGGGAGGATGCTTTGGCTACTGCTATTTTGTATCCATCAAGAGAAAATTATGCGATTTATCTGTCACCACTCAAGCCATCGTTGCCAATAACCAACAGCAAAAACAAAACACAGATAATCGCTTATCTCAATTGGCTCAGAAAGATGGAGTTTTATTTTTCTTTCGCAGTGATTGTCCTTACTGTCATCGATTTGCACCCATCCTGAAGCGTTTTTCTGCGCAATACGGTTTAACTGTGATTCCTATTTCATTGGATGGTCTGGGTATTGCTGAATATCCGAATCCAAAAACTAACTATGATATTGGACGCAAACTAAATGTCAGTGTGGTACCGGCCATATTTTTGGTTGATCCTGAAAAGAATGCGGTAGCTACCATAGGTTATGGTTATTCAGATTATTCAGCCATGACTGAAAAAATACTTTCTGCTGCAGATCAATTATCCGGTACAGCTACTCTCAAAGTAGGAGACGATCGATGAAAAAAATCCTATTGAATACAGCGAAAAATTTATTATTTTTAGGCCTATTATGTTCACCTCTTTCCAGTCCAGCCAATACAGCCACGCGGGTAGAGAGTTGGTTTAATAATATGAATTATTCTACTACCACCAATCCTGGTGTGTATGAAGGCCAATCTGCTCGTTACGCTACCTTAGGTGGTGTTTCTACTCGAGCACCTATTACTCAGCCTTTTCAATTTGTCAGTGTACAAACACCCAAATACTCTGCAGGATGTGGTGGAATTGATTTTTATGCCGGTGGTTTTTCTGCAATAGACGCCAATCAGTTTGTCGATAATTTACGGGCTATTGGTCAAAATGCCCAATCATTAGCTTTTATGTTAGCGATTCAAATCGTATCGCCACAATTATCCGGTGTGATGAACGACATTCAAACTATGGCGAATAAATATTTAAATATGAACATGGATTCTTGCCAAGCGGCCACTAAATTAGTCGGTGGCACCTTAGATTATTTTGGTGCTAAACAAAGTAATTGTACGATCAAGCGCATGTCAGATTTTGGTGAAGACTACACAACAGCCAATTATGCTTGCACTACCGGTGGCAATATTAAAACCACTGAAGATTCTGGTGGTGATGCAAATAAAATAGATTTTGTAAAAGGCAATCTCGCTTGGTATGTGTTAATGCAAGATCCATTTTTTCAATCTGACCCTGAGTTTGCTGAGGTGGTGATGAATATCACGGGGACTTTAATTATTGCTGATACGGATACCGCAGACGATGGCCGCAGCTCAATGGTGTTAGTAGAGCCATCTATATCAGATGACATACAAAAAGAGCGATTTGAAAATATTTACACTGCATTATTACACGGCAAACAAGCAGCGGATCAATTAAAAATCTATCGTTGCGTTGGTGGCGCAGCGGCGAATATTAATGGTTGTAATCATATGAGCAATGACTTGCAGATAGTGATGCCTAACTGGGATGGACTCTATGCTCGAGTAGAATCCTTGATGCAAAGTATTTTAAGTAAAATTTCTACTGATGCGCCATTGACTGATCAAGAGCGTGGATTGATCGCTTCAACTTCAGTGCCGATTTATCGTTATTTATCGGCTGCTTCAGCTTATTTTCCTCGCAGCACAGATTTTCCTCAAATTAGCCAGGAATATACCTCGCTCATTGCTCACGATATTTTAATTCGTTCCTTAAGCGCCATTATTCAGCAAGTTGAACAGCGCAGTGCTGTATTACCCAATGGCATGGCGGGTGCGCATACTGTACAAGCCTATCGAGCAGATTTAGATCGAGTAATGGTGGGTTTAGCAAAAATGCGCAAAGACAATGAATATACCGCTGAGCAATTAGCAGCTATGCAGGATAGGATTTTGCAGTATGAAAAAGCTTTAATGCCACGTCTAGGCAGTGGTTTATTGACTTCAGCCCTATGGGGTAAGTGAAGTATCACTATTTACCCATAACAAAGAAAGAAAATTAGATAATTAAAATGGAGTCAGTGATGAATTTTGGTGTGATCTCATATGGAAGTGGTGATTTTTTGAGAATGGTTTTTACTGCCATCGCATCGATCTTTGGCAACAACGATTATCTAGTGGCAATGAAAACGGCGGCATTATTAGGTTCATTAGCTGTATTGTTTAAAGCCGCTTTTGATAAAGCAGGAATAGCCAATTTTCGATGGTTTTTGGCTATGATAATCTTTTATTTAATGGTAGTGGTTCCTAAAGAAACCGTCATTATTACGGATCGAGTCACACCTTCTAATTCTGCTATTGTTTCTCATGTGCCTTTAGGATTGGCGGCTACTGCAGGAATTTTTTCTCAAGTCGGAGACTATTTAGCGCGATCCTTTGAAACCGTATTTTCTATGCCCAATCAAGTGAGATATTCTACCAATGGTTTATTGTTTGCGCATAAAGTTTTTGATGCTTCACGTACGATGGCGATACAAGATGAAAGAACCTATCTTAATTTTACCGAGTTTTTTGCTTCCTGCGCGGTAGTAGATGGCATTGGCCAACGCCGTTTTACTTGGGATCAAGTTTTACAATCCAACAATTTAATTGATTTTTTTGAATCCAATGTGGCAGTCAATGCTGCATCTTTTAAATATACAGACAGCAGTCGTCATGAATCTATTATTCCCTGTCGAGCAGGATTTTCTGAGCATTTAAAACCGGATTTACTGGCGCTAAATGACGCCATTATGTTGCATGGTGTCACTGGATTTATAGCTCAAACCGGTAGTGCAGCCAATGCCGTTGCTAAAATACGATCGGATATGCAGCCTGCCATTCAATTTTTAACCGGCATCAATCAATCGGCTAATGCCATTGTTATGCAGAATGCATTAATTAATGCAATCGATGGCGGTGTAGCGCGAATGGCACAAGAAACGAATGCATCAGAGTTTATTCAAAATTACGCGATGGTGCGCGCGGAAACCGAAAGAAAAACTACCTATCAAGTCATGGGTCAAATTGCTGAAGAAAAACTACCCTTATTGCGCGCGTTAATTGAAGCCTTTATTTACGCTATTTTTCCTATTGTGGTTTTGATGGCGATTGTCATGCCAATGCAAGTCTCCTTTGCTTATTTAACCACTTTGATCTGGATTAATTTATGGGCGCCCATGTATGCCATTATTCATTTTGCTATTTCCTATTATTCTCGATCCACCATGAGTGAATTGGCTAGTATGAATGGTTCGGGTTTTACGGCTATTGCTAATACAAAAATGGCAGGTTATGTCAGTGATATGGCTGCCACAGCAGGTTATCTAGCTGCATCACTACCCTTAATTGCTTGGATGCTCGTG
>JAHFQF010000173.1 GCA_023266435.1 Legionellales bacterium
ATAGGGACTGGAACTCCTGATAAATAGGGATTATCAAATGAGTTTTCTCTTTTTCCTGCTGGTATTGGTGTTTTTGTTAGACGATCTATACCTTCCTGAAACCAAGAAAAAAGTTCAAAGTGTTGGGCGTAATCATGATACTGTGCATGAGGCAAAGTTTTTAATCTCTCCACTATTGCTTCTTGAGCCTTTTTTTGAGCCTGCTGATCCTGCTCGTATTTCTTCACTGCATCGTGATATTTGTTAACTTTTACTATGTACAACTGCTGAATACTAGGATGAAAAGCTGAAAACCACGTTGGAGGTTTGCTAGTGCTAGTGCTAATGCTAATGCTAATGCTTTTCCATTCTGCTTCTTGATCGGGTGTTAACGTAGTGACCATGAATTCTTGACGTACTAGACCTATTGTCTTCTCTTGTTCTGTATCTTGTCTGTCTCGCAATGCTTGATATGTTTCTTCTTTCGAGCTTTGAGTCACATGAAAAGCCTCTGCATGCACTATTAGATTGTTTGCTTTCTTTTTTTCTTTCTTTCTAGCTTTAGCGTCATCCTTAGATTCTCCAGAGTTTCCTAAAAACCCATGTGTTATAACAAGCGCTTGTAAAGCCCCCATTAAACCATGTAAATCTTTTTTATTTAATTTATCTGAGTTTTTATAAGCATTTGTTAAATTTTCTAATTTACTTTTCAAATCCTCTTTTTCTTTTTCGCCCTTAAGAAGCTCACTTAATCTTTCAACACCAGAGATGTAGCTTAACCCGCGTGTTTTTATTGAGTCTGTTTCGGCTTGTAAAACTTTTAATTTTGTTATCTTTTTTTCAATTTCTTTTTTTCTTTGAGAGATATAAGCAGGATCACCGTTTAACACCTTACGCTGATCATAAGCCAGTTTTTCCACTTCTAGATTTGCTATTTTTTCTGCTACAGTCTGCATTTTCAAAGACTCCCCTACAGGCATTGCATAACCTCTACACGTATATTCAGTATTCAAGATATCGGTATATTTAAAAAAAACTAAAATATATAGGTGTATATACTCAATATGAGTTTTTAGGTTTAATAAAAAAGAAGAGGCCTCTCTTTTTTAAGAGGTGAAATAATCAGGCATATTTACTTTAAAAAAGACTTAAATTGCTCAAGCGTCGTAATAGGACTTAAGCATTGCACACCTTGGCAAACAAAGGCTGCCACGTCTTTACCTGCTAAGGTTTTATTTTGTAAAACGGTGGGTAATTGACTGGTGTCTTCGGGGAGGGAAAAAACAAAACGTCTGGGGTTGTAATTTTTTTGTGCGGCTTGCTTCCAGGGAGTGCTGGCTGGTGCTTTGCCTTGAATAATCACCAACTGTGGTAAATTCAAATACAGATCCATGGCATACAATAAAGCTTCATGATAGCTTGGTCGGTCATGTAAAACATGATCGGCCATTTTGAGGGTACGTTCAGCAACCGTCAGGTAATGCACATTGCCTAATAGATACCCTAAAACTAAGAGTGCTTGCGCAGCGACGCCATTACCAGAGGGTAACGCATCTTCCATCAAAGGCTTAGGACGATAGACCAGCGGCGCTTGATCGTGTGGCGTAAAATAAAAACCACCATTGGTATCATCTTCAAACCAAGCAATCATGGAGTCAGCAATGGCAGTTGCCCATTTCAGCCAACGATTATCCCACTTGACTTGTAGCATCGCAATCAAGGCATCTAATAAAAACGCATAGTCATCTAAAAAACCTGGAATATTTTGCTGACCATCCATGTACACGGAGTATAAACGGTTACGCTTCCATTGATTGTCATAGATAAATTGTAAGCAATTTTCAGCCAATACTGCACTTTGCGCATTATCAAAGGTTTGCGCATGTTTGCACAAGGACTTCACTAACAACGCATTCCAGGCAGTTAAAATTTTCTCATCGCGATTTGGAGAGACGCGCTCTTGTCGAGCGACAAATAATTTTTTTAGACCGGATTGTAAATATTTTTTAACGCTTTGCTCACTCATTTTCATCGCATTGGCGATACTCGCAGTGGCTTGTGTATTGCATAAATGCCAACTGCCATGAAAATTGGCGGATTTATCTAAACCAAAGGATTCGCTGATCACCACAAATTCATTATTAGAAAGCAAAGCTTGAATTTCATCCCGCTGCCATAAGTAAAACTTGCCTTCTTCTTTCTCGCTATCCGCAGACAGCGTTGCGTAGAAACCGCCAGTAGGTGCCCGCATATCGCGTATCAGCCAAGCAATGAGCTGATCGGCAACTTGCTGATAAACAGGGGATGGGACACATTGATGCATCTGACTATATAAAGATAACAACAAGGCATTGTCATACAGCATTTTTTCAAAATGTGGAATACGCCACTTAGAGTCTACACTGTAGCGAAAGAAGCCGCCGCCCACATGATCATGAATGCCGCCTTTAGCCATTTGCTCTAAGGTATGACAAGCCATAGTTAACGAAGCTTTGTCTTCTTCTTTTTGATGTTTAGACAGAAACCAATAATGCATTAATCCAGACAAATTACCTGCATTAGGAAACTTAGGCGATGTTCCAAATCCACCATGCTCTTCATCATAGACTTCTTCATACTCAATGCGTGCAATGGTCATAGGCTTACTGTTGATGCCATTTGTTTCTTTGTGCTCAGGTTGTGTATTCAGCATATTTAAGGCATCAATCAAAGGCTGATGGTTGTCTTCAATGGTGTCATGGTACGTTTGATAAAATTCTGCTGTTTGCTCCAAAATTTCTAAAAAACCGGGCATACTTTCTGAGCCACGCTTTGGAAAGTAAGTACCAATGAAAAAAGGAATCAATCGATGCGGTGTTAACATGGCCGTTAACGGCCAGCCACCAGGCTGATGGTGCATGACTTGAAAAGCAATCTGATAAATCTTATCAATATCAGGTCGTTCTTCTCTGTCTACTTTGATGTTAATGAAATTATCATTCATGTACTCGGCGATGGCCTCATCGCTGAAAGACTCTGCTGACATGACATGGCACCAATGACAGGCAGAGTAACCAATAGAGAGCAAAATCGGCTTATCTTGTTCACGAGCCAAAATCAGTGCTTCTTCACACCAAGGATACCAGGCCACGGGTTGATCGGCATGCTGTCTTAAATAAGGACTTTTTTCTTGTTGTAGCCGATTAATTATGGACTCCGCCATGATGTCTCCCTATTCACTAAAATCCCTATTTCTCACCCTGCAGCTGTTTTAAGAGCCCTTCACAAGCAGGTTGCATCAGCTGATACACTGCCTCGAAGCCTTGTGGTCCCTGTAAATACGGATCCGGAACTTCACGCTGCTTTTCTTTAGGGTTGCTCTTTAATAGTAGTTGAATTTTAGAATGATATTGCAATGGACTCATGGATTTAAGTGTTGCCACATTACTGTCGTCCATGGCAAAAATATAATCGAACCCAGAGAAATCGCTTAAGGTCACTTGTCTAGAGCAATGCGCATGCATAGGGATGTTATGCTTCACCGCCAAAGCAACACTATTGGGATCTGCTGAAGAGCCTGGATTCGCATGAGTACCCGCAGACTCTACCCAGATAGATTCAGACAGCCCGGCCTTTACCACCAATGCATCAAACATTGCGGCAGCTAAAGGAGAGCGACAATAATTTAAACGACAGACAAATAAAACTTTAATCATGGATACTTTACTTGCTCATTAAGGCTTCTGCTTCAAGTAGATCTGCTTCGGTGTTAATGTCTTGAGGTGGATAAACATGAGCATGCGCCACATGAATTTTTGCACCGTACCACAAAGCCCGCAGTTGCTCTAATCGTTCACAATTTTCCAGCACACAGGTAGGCCACGTTACAAACTGCTTTAAAAAGCCCACTCGATACGCGTAGATCCCTATATGATGATTATAGTGAGAAAGTGATGAATTTACCGTCCCTTGCGCATCAAAAGGAATGGTTGACCTACTAAAGTACAAGGCGAAACCACGTTGGTCAGTAATCACCTTAACCTTATTTGGATTCGCCAACTCAGCATACTCTGCAAAGGGCTTATACAATGTCGCCATCTGTGCTTCCGGATTAGCCGCTAAGTTTTGTGCCACTTGCTCAATGATCACAGGTGGAATTAAAGGCTCATCTCCTTGCACATTCACAACCAAGTGATCATCTGGCAAGTTTAACAAAGTCGCAGCTTCACACAGTCTGTCTGTGCCCGTAGGATGATGCGGATCAGTCATCAATATATTGGCCGTAAAGCGAGAAGCAATCCCAGCAATCTCAGGACTGTCCGTTGCAATGTATACTGCTTTGGCTGATGTTTGACTGGCTTGTTCAAATGTCCATTGTATGATGGGTTTACCCGCCAACGATTTCAGTAATTTACGAGGAAAGCGGACGGATGCCAAACGTGCAGGAATCAAAACAGTATACTCAGTCACCTTGTAATTCCTCTTCTGTTAACTCTCTGGCCTCTGTTGCAATTAACACGGGAATATCCTCTTTGATCGGAAAAGCAATTTTATCAAATAAACACAGTAGCTCTTGTTTTTCTTTTTGATAAATTAAACTGTGTTTACACAGCGGGCACGCTAAAATTGCCAACAAGGCCTTATCCACGTTCATGACTCCTCGTAATAATTAACTCTAAACAATGCTCACCAAAAGCCTCTGGCAATACTGCATCAACCGGCAAATACCAGGCTTGGCGAAACTGAAAACGATGGCATTTGACTGCGTCTTTTTCAGTCATAATCATAGGTAGCTTTTCTTGAAACTGTAAATCATTTTCTGTATAGCGATGATGATCAGGAAATACATGGGGTATGACTTCTAACCCTGCTTGGCGCAAACTTTTAAAAAACCGATCA
>JAHFQF010000018.1 GCA_023266435.1 Legionellales bacterium
TTCAAAGGGTAATAGCGACACAGAGCCGAGCAGCCCCAAGGATCTTTGTGTGAGCGAGCTTGAAGCTCAGCCGCCTGCACGCGGCTTTCGATTACTCTTGCACACAAATCGCGTGAGAGAAGATTGGATAGACTGGCGGCTTTTGCGAGCGAAGTAGCAAAGATGCGAAGGGGTAGGCTGCGGCATCACCTCTGGATGCCACCTATGCGCGCCTAGCGGCGCTGGGCTGGGACACCTTCTTGTGCATGCACGGCGTCACTATTACCCTTTGAACATTCAGCATGATGATTGCAAAAGGATTGACTATGTCGGCTACGAAACCGGGATTGGATGAAAAAATTACTGTAGATAATGCTCAGTCTGCAGGGTATGCCTGGGCTTTATGGGAGAGGCTATCGAGTTTTTTAACACGCCGAGACCCCAATGCTGGGAGCGTTTCACAGAGCACATTACCGTGCTTGAGTCCTTATAGACGCCCAATATTAACTGTATTTGATAGATTTTTTGTCGATCCTGCTGCTTTTCCAGCGGAGCCTGAGGAAGTATCCGTAGTGTACGAGGAAACAGAAGAAACGGATGAGCCGGATCCAGATGCGCGCAATCCAATGAGGTTTGAATTTCCTGGATGGCGGAAGTTTTTCGGCTGATACTATACCCAAGATACTCCAAAATACCTGTTTCTAGCTGCTCAAATTTAGCCATCTGCAGCCTTACTCTCCTCGCTTGACGATTACTCAGCTCGGAAAACTTCATCTGGTTAAATTCGCTTTGCTATCAACTACGTATTTTAAAGTATCTTGGGTATACGTGAACGCTTAAATTGCTTCACCGAATTTATCGGCGATCAGTTGAGCTAACGCATCCAAAGCTTCTTGGCAATCAGTGCCGGTGATAGACAGTGCTAAGTGTTCTCCTTGAGAAATACCGAGCATCATCACACCCATAATACTTTTACCGTTGGCTTGGTGATTTTTATATTGTACAATCACTTCACTAGAAAAACGGGCAGCCGTTTTGACAAATTTCGCTGCTGCTCGCGCATGTAGTCCTAATTGGTTAATGATTTGTAGTTCTTTATAACAATTCATAAGTAAGCATTTAGCCTGTGTAACTGTTTAAAGGGCAATAGTGACACTTAGAAAACTGAGTAGATTGACGCAACTTTTTCGTGAAAGATTGGCCAAGTTACGCAGTTCCTTAATATTATTTGAATGCCTACCAGCCTGTAGGACGACTAACGCTGACTGTTATAGGCAGTGTATCGCATACTCGATTTGACGGCTAGCAATGATATGCGATTTCTTGCATTTTGGGCAATTTACGACGATAAAACACGCCTTCTTTACCACCACTGAGCGCTTTTTCTAATAATTTAGCTAAAGATAAGTTTGGATAATTACATAGACGAATTAACATAGGCAGGTTAAGACCAGAGATCACTTCTACAGCATGATAGGATTGAGCAACGGCTTGTGCGATGTTTGCGGGTGTGGCACCAAACAGATCGGTAATGACCAGTACACCCATGCCTTTGTCTAATAAGGCGACGTGTTTCTTAGCCAAATGGGCTAAATTGTCTGCAGAATGATGATGATTGACTGAGAGCAGCTGAATTTTCAGAGGTAGTTCTTGGTCAAATGTCTGGTTTAGAACCTCCAGAAACGCTTCTCCAACACCTTGGTGAGCAATTAATAAAATACCGACGCCCATGTCATAACTCCTTGTTAATAATAATATCTCGATGATGCACAATTAATTGGTAAGATTCTTTTTTTAAGTGCTCATATAGCCAGTTCGCGATATACACTGAACGATGTTGCCCACCAGTACAGCCAATGGCAACGGTCAAATAACTACGATTGTCTTTAGAAAATTCGGGAATCCAAGTCATTAAAAAATCATAAATATTTTTTTGCATGGTTTGTACTAAGGGTTCTTTGTCAAAAAACGCTTTCACAGGCGCCTCCAAGCCCGTATAGGATCGTAATTCAGGTTGCCAATAAGGGTTCGGTAAACAGCGTACATCAAAAATATAATCTGCTTCTGCAGGAGAGCCTTGTTTAAAAGCAAAAGATTGCAGCAATATTTGCAGTTGCGGCACAGTTTGCTGAGCAAAACGCTCTTTAATCAGGTGCTTTAATTGAGAGGTGGTAAGTTTGCTGGTATTCATTGTGATATCAGCCAGCTCTGCAATCGGACGTAATAAAGCATGCTCTTTTTGTATTGCAGTAATCAAAGGTACTGTCTCTGAGCTTAATGGGTGTTTACGTCTGGTTTCACTAAAGCGCTGCAATAAAATGGAGTCTTCGGCATCCAAGTATAAAATGCGGCAAGCATTACGCGGCTGCCTGAGATCAGCCAGGACCTCTTTTAAAAAAGAAAGATCGGTTGGTAAATTACGTGCGTCTAGACTGACTGCGACATGCGAGTGTTTTTTGTTGATAATGTCATAAAGTTGCGGGCCTAATTCGACAGGTAGGTTATCAATACAATAATAACCAAGATCTTCTAAGACATTTAAGGAGATTGTCTTACCCGACCCAGATCTACCGCTGACAATTAGTAATTGCATGCAATCTGCTCAATTTGGACAATTGTTTTAATTAGGGTTGGCATTGCTGAAAACTCTGCGATAGGCAGGGAAATCGTTTTTATTGCAAAGCCATTATATAGTTTTTGTGTCACATTCCAACCTACTCCAGGATATTCTGGCATAGATTGAGGCGTCATTTCAATCAAATCTACTGCCAAATGCACAGGATATTTTTTAATCAAGCTATCAGACCCAAAAACAGTAGGAATATTGATAATCCCATAGCCGCGTAATTCTAATTGACCCAATAATGCTAAAGGTGCTTGTCCTTCTAAGGTATTTTGATTGTTGCACAGCAGCACGGAGTCATCAGCCACTAATTGATGGCCTTGGTGTAGCAGCATAAAAGCAAGCATACTCTTTCCTATGCCACTTTTTCCGAGCAATAAAACGCCCCAGCCGTGAATAACAAGAAGTGTTCCATGCTGATTACAGAAATTAGGTGTTTTATTAAAGGGTAGGGCTAACTGCTTGGTCATGTAACTGTAAAGCATTCTCCTCGATTAAACAGCGATATAATGCTTCGTCAGTAGTGGCTGCTCGTATCTGACTTAGATGCGCAGAATTTTTAAAGCAGCGAATACAATGACTGAGTAATTTAAGATATTGATTGGAGTCATCGTTAGGAAGCAATAATGCCAAACAGAGATCAACAGGGTGATTTTCAGTATCGTCGTAATCGAGCGGTTTTTTTAAATGTAAACACAGTGCAATCGGTTTTTGTAATAACGCGAAGCGTGCGTGGGGTATGGCAATACCTTTATCCAAATAAGTACTACCAATACGCTCTCTCCCTAAGAGACCATCCATGATCATAGTAGGATTTAAACCGCAGTAGGGGTTGATGGCTAGGTTGCTGATCGTATCAAATAAACACTTTTTGCTTTGAGCGGTAAAACGTGCCTTGACATGATCAGGATGCAATACATTTTTTAACATGTTTGGCTCAACTAAAATTCCTCATCGGAATCAGGATGTCGCATATTTTCTCCTGAATGATCTTTTAATTTTTCTTTATATTTTACAATTTGTGTATTGAGTTTATCTACCATTTTATCAATGCTCATATACATGTCTTCGCACTCATGATTTGCATGCAGATCGGCGCCTGAAAGATTCACTGTGGCCTCAGCTTTATGTTGATATTTTTTATCCACCGAGAGCACGACGTGGACGTGGATGATTTTGGTGAATTTTTTCTCTATTTTTTCCATTTTTTTAGTAATGTGTTCTTTGAGTGCTGCAGTAATTTCAATGTGGTTACCGGTAACATCAATTAGCATAATTGACTCCTTAGGTAAATTGTTTACGTTCATGGGAAGGGGGGATACTTAATGCCTCTCGATACTTGGCAATAGTACGTCGCGCTATTTTAATGCCTTGATCGGACAAGGCAGTAGACAATTGATTATCACTTAAAGGATGTTGAGGATTTTCTGCAGCAATGAGTTTTTTTAACACGGCTCTGATTGCTGTAGCAGAACATGAGCCACCTTCTGCCGTAGCCAATTGGCTAGAGAAGAAGTATTTGAGCTCAAAAATACCACGGGGAGTATGGATATACTTTTGGGTCGTGACTCTAGAAATCGTAGATTCATGCATATCCAGGGCCTCGGCGACTTCACTGAGTATCAGGGGTTTCATGGCTTCTTCGCCATATTCTAAAAAGTCTTTTTGTTTTTCGACGATACAAACAATGACATTTTTTAAGGTTTCCTGACGATTTTCTAAACTTTTTAAAAACCATTTGGCTTCTTGTAATTGATTTTTAATAAATTGATTGTCTCGACTGGAGTCCGCTTTTCGGATAAGGCCGGCATAACTCTGATTAATCCTAACGTGAGGAATGGTTTCAAAGTTTAATTGCACTACCCATTGTGTATCGACTTTTCTGACAAAGGCATCAGGCACAATGTATTGAGTATTTTGTTGACCGATTTCTAAACCAGGCTTTGGGTTTAAGCCTTGGATCAACGCTAAGAGGGTCTCTACTTGTGTGGCGTCGATATGTAGTTTTTTCATCAAACTATTTTTATCTTTTTTTGCCACTTCATTTAAGTAGTGATTCAGCGTGAGCATGATGGCATTAAATAGAGGGTGTGCAGAAAAAAACTGTTTGGCTTGGATACATAAGCATTCACTTAAATTTCTTGCAGCAACACCAATGGGATCAAAGTGTTGAATGCGATGTAAAACAGCGTGCGCTTCTTCGATCGAGCAATCAGACTCAGCAAATAAATTTTCTATAATTTCTTCCAGTGAGGTCGTGAGATAACCCTCTTCATTGATGCTTTCGATGATGCGCTCTGCGATAGAGAAATCTACGTCTGTAAAGCAGCTCAAATGCAGTTGCCAAAACAAATGATCTTGCAGCGTTTCTTCTTGCGCGCCTCGATTGTCAAACGGGTTATTTTCATCATCTCGCGACCAATCACCTTTATGTGCTGCAATCTTAGACCAAATGTCTTTGTATTCCTCAACGACGATGGTTTCTTCTGATTTTGGTTTTTCTTCATCAATCTCAAGTAAAGGGTTATTTTCGATGGCGGTTTGAATTTCTTGTTGTAAATCTAAGGCGGACAATTGCAATAACCGAATAGCTTGCTGCAGCTGAGGCGTCATTGTGAGCTGAGTGCCCAATTTGAGTTCTAGACTAGTTTTCATCGTCATTGCCTATAGTCTTTTATAATTGAAACGACTCTCCAAGATACACAGCACGCACTTCTTCATGGACTAAAATTTCATGCGGTTTGCCTAAGGCGATAATACCACCGTCATTCAAAATATAGGCTTTATCACAAATATCTAAAGTTTCTCTGACATTATGATCGGTAATTAAAATTCCAATCCCTCGAGCCGCCAGATGTTGAATTTGATTTTTGATATCGATCACAGAAATAGGATCAACGCCTGCAAAAGGCTCATCCAGTAAGATAAACTTTGGGTTGGCTGCCAGTGCTCGCGCAATTTCTACTCGTCGCCGCTCTCCACCAGAAAGGCTCAAACCTAAAGAATTGGCCACAGTACTTAAATGAAATTCATTGAGTAAATTATCACAAATTGCGTGACGTTCAGTTTCAGAGAGCTCGGGGCGTAACTCTAAGATAGATAAAATATTTTCTGTCACAGTGAGCTTGCGAAAAACGGAAGCTTCTTGTGGTAAATACCCCAGGCCTTTGTTCGAGCGTGCATGCATCGGTAAGCGATCGATGTTTTCTTCATTCAATAAAATATGCCCACTATCTGGCGGTAGAATACCAGCAATCATATAGAAGCATGTAGTCTTACCTGCACCATTGGGGCCTAGCAAGCCAACCACTTCGCCGCCTTTTACAGCCAAAGAAACATCTTTGACGACTTGACGGCCACGGTAGCTTTTGGATAAATTTTTAACTTCTAAGATTGATCTATTCATTATTTTTTGGGTGAATTACAATCACCGTCCGTTCGGGATGGTTGACCCCTGACTTAATTTTCTTCTCATTTAAATCATAGATAATATTGGGGCCTTTGAACAGGTAATTGTCTTGTAATAATTCAGCATCCCCCTCCAAGGTTAATAAACCAATGATAGGGTCAAAGCGAATTTCCTTAGCTTGCCCTTCTAGAGTGGGCTTACCCGTCTCAATGGCACCTTGATAAAAGGCAGGATTGCCTTTAGCGATGCAAAGCACAATGTGTCCAGCTTGGTTGCGATGCACCACCAGTTCCTCACTGTGTAGGGCTCTGGTACCTTGATTCATTAAAACGTGTCCCAAATGTTTGGCAATACCAGTCCGGGTGTCGTATTCGGCGGAGTCTGACTGAACCTCAATGGGTGCTTTTAAGTCCGGGATGTAAGCTTGGAGTGGCAGGCAGCTTAATAGCGCGAAAAATCCGATGAGCGACTTAAAGTTGAGTTTTATCATAAACGCTATTCACTCGATTGAGTAAAGTGATTTCACCAGTCTCAAAATTTGCAATTAAACCATGGCTTTTAATTTGGTTCATACCTGGTCCTTGAATGAGTACAGCATCACTCGTACTTGCAGCATTGCGAGTCAATTCTAATTCATTTGTATACAAACGCAAAGGAGATTGTGTTGCTTTGAGAGGATAATGTTCTAAGACAACATTGTCATTCAACCGAATGCTTTCTAAGCTCAGTGATTTGATCTGGTGTAATCCGGTTCCATTGTCTGCTTGAGCCATCCAGAGGGGCGTGCGGTGCTCATAACGGACTAAGCGTGGATTATGGAGTCGAGTTTCATGAATGAGCTCTAAGTATTCTACAGCGTCGATGGTGATGACTTCTGAGATCTCACCTAAGTCATTGAAACGGGTGGCTTGAATGCCTTTCATGTAGGTTCGAGGCGTTTCAGCGTTCTGCAGAGTGGAATGCGTATGCTTTGGTTTCAATCCCAGTAATAACACGGCCAATAACAAACATCCGGTTAAAACGCTGACAAAAGCATCTAAGCCAAGTGCGCGGATGCGCAGAACAGGCATTTACATCACCCCAGCTTTGAGGAGATCGTGAATATTGAATGCGCCGATAATCCGCTGTGTGTCATCTGTGACTAACAGGGCGGTAATTTTGTTCGTTTCCATCAAGTGAATGGCTTGAGCAGCCAACTGATTGGCTGAAATGGTTTTAGGCATTTTCGTCATGACTTCGGTGATAAGCGTCGTATGTACATTGAGATTTCTATCTAACGTGCGTCGCAAATCCCCATCGGTAAAAACACCAATCAGTGCCTCTTCATCATTGACGACAGCCGTCATGCCCAAACCTTTGCTTGACATCTCAAGCAATGCTTCGGAGAGTTTTGCTGTATGTTTGACATGCGGAATGTCTTTGCCTTGACGCATTAAATCTTTTACACGCAACAACAGTTGTCGGCCTAAGCTACCGCCTGGGTGAGACAAGGCAAATTCTTCTTTGGTAAAACCTTTATGTTTGAGCAAAGTCATCGCGATGGCATCACCTAGCACCAAAGTGTTGGTGGTGCTACAGGTAGGTGCGAGTCCCAATGGGCAAGCCTCTTCTTCTGCATGCAGCAATACAGTAATGTCTGCTGCAACTGACAAAGCTGATTTTGGCTTATTAGTAATTGCAATCAATGTCGCGCCAAGCCGTTTGATCACCGGTAGCATGGTTAAGATTTCGTTAGTGTGTCCAGAGTTTGAAATAGCAATAACGATGTCATGTGCTGTAATCATGCCAAGATCGCCGTGACAGGCTTCACCGGGATGTACAAAGAGCGCGGGGGAGCCTGTGCTCGCTAAGGTTGCTGCAATTTTATTTGCGATGTGGCCTGACTTACCCATGCCAGTCACAATAATGCGACCTTTGCAATGCAGCAGGATATGACAAACTTGAGAAAATGAGTTATCTAGATTAGAAAGTAAGGCGTTGAGCGCGGTTAATTCTGCTTGAACGAAAAAACGACCATCGGCCAAATAATCTTGAAAAGAGTCCGTCTCTTGAACGGGGGCTCTAATGGCTGCGTCAGTCTGCATGCGCCTTATCCTTTATTGAGTGAGAGCAATCAGTAGGGAATGATTATATCAATTTTGCTCTGCGCTGGCATCTCCTGCGGCATTTTTAGGTAATTTTTTGGAAAAAGCGCTACTCTATATAATATAAACAACCCCAGCTTGGCGTTTTAGAGCGGACTCAGCTGGACAGCAAGGCGCTGTTTTGAGTCCAGGGGGAACGCAAGAATGACATTTTTATCAGACAGAGCGTCTCCTGGCGACCGTGAAGGGGCCAGAAATGCTGAGTTTGGGTGAGAAACCACGAGATGGTTTGGCTACTCAACTTTGATGAGTAAAGCCAAAATTTTTGTTAGAGTAACGGCCAACAGCCATAATGTTGAACCAATAATGTCAAATAACACAAATAGCATTGAAGTCCGAGATCTGCATTTTCGCCGTGGAGATCGCATCATTTTTCAGGGAGTGGATTTAGATATCGCTAAAGGAAAAGTGACTGCAGTCATGGGGCCAAGCGGCACTGGGAAAACAACTTTACTGCGTTTAATTGGTGGTCAATTAGCCCCTTTAACAGGGAGTGTGCTGGTAGAAGGTAAAGAAATTGCAACTTTAAGTAACAAAGAGCTCTATTTGGCGCGACGCCATATGGGCATGTTGTTTCAAAGTGGTGCCTTGTTTACAGATTTGAATGTCTTTGATAACGTAGCTTTCCCATTACGTGAACATACAAACTTGCCAGAGAGTATGATACGCGACTTGGTTTTGATGAAATTAGAAGCAGTGGGCCTACGTGGCGCATCAACCCTCATGCCCAACGAACTGTCGGGTGGTATGAGAAGACGAGTCGCATTGGCACGGGCGATCGCACTGGACCCCAATATCATCATGTTTGATGAGCCTTTTGCTGGACAAGATCCTATCTCGATGGCCATGTTGGTGCAGCTGGTTAGGCTTTTAAATGATGCATTAGGCATGACAACGGTCATTGTGTCGCATGATGTGCAAGAAACCATCAGCATCGCCGATTATGTCTATGTGATTGCTGAGGGTAAAGTAGTAGGACATGGTACGCCAGAAGCACTCAATCAAAATCAATCCGCTTGGGTGCGACAATTTATTCATGGGCTGCCTGATGGTCCAGTGCCGTTCCATTATCCTGCGCAAAACTATGCAGATGATCTGCTACGGGGCAAAAATTAATGTTTGTGAAACAAATTAGGGCGATGGGACGCTTGAGTCTCAATTTTTTTGAAGAAGCAGGCATTGCAGCCATCTTCTTGGTACAAGCCTTAATTGGCAAGCCCAATGCGAATCGTTTCAACCTTTTGATTGCTCAATTATACTCTGTCGGTGTTTTGTCTTTGTTAGTGATCGCAGTGTCAGGGTTATTTATTGGCATGGTGCTGGGATTACAAGGATATACGATTTTAGTAAAATTCGGCGCTGAGCAAGCATTGGGGCAATTAGTCGCACTCAGTTTAGTAAGAGAGTTGGGGCCAGTGGTTGCAGCGCTTTTGTTTGCAGGTAGGGCGGGTTCCGCGTTGACTGCCGAAATTGGTTTAATGAAAGCCACGGAGCAACTCGATAGCATGGAAATGATGGGTGTGGATCCACTACGACGAGTGATTGCGCCTCGATTTTGGGCAGGGCAAATTTCCATGCCATTGTTAGCCATGATTTTTTCTGCGATAGCCGTTTCAGGTGGATACATGGTTGGTGTGAAATGGTTACATGTAGACAGTGGTGCTTTTTGGGCAAATATGCAGACTTCTGTCGACTTTTACGATGATGTTTTAAATGGAGTGATTAAAAGTATTGTTTTCGGGACTGTGGTCACTTGGATAGCGGTTTATCAAGGGTTCTTTTGTCCACCGACGTCCGAAGGTATTGGTAGAGCAACCACAAAAACAGTTGTTTATTCATCATTAGCAGTGTTAGGAATAGATTTTTTCCTGACCGCCGTTATGTTTGGAGGATTACGTTAGATGCGTAAGAGCACCTTGGAAATTACAGTGGGGTTATTTGTAATCACCGGGTTAGCGGCATTGCTGGTGTTAGCAATTAAGGTCAGTGGTTTAACCGATATTTATTCAGGTGATACGGGATATCATGTGACAGCTGATTTTACTAACATCGGTGGCTTGAAACCCCGAGCGCGTGTTTCTCTGGCTGGCGTGCCAGTTGGGCGAGTGATTGCAATTGATCTGGACAAAGAAAACTTTGTAGCTCACGTGACCATGATCATTCGAGAGGACATGTACACCATCCCAGATGATTCGCAGGCCAGTATTTTAACCGCAGGGTTATTGGGTGATAACTACATCGGTTTGACGCCGGGATTTAGTGATCGGATGCTCAGTGAAGGAGGACACATTGCTGTAGAAGATACAAGCTCTGCAGTGATTCTTGAACAATTAATTTCAAAATTTGTGTCTGGCAAGGCAAGTGAGTGAGGGATAGTATGAGCAATATAAAAATGTATCCATTGTTTTTAAAAGTCTGCTTAGTTATCCTCACCTGCTGGATGATGTCGGCAAGAGCAGAGACTGCCCCTGATCAACTGTTGCAGTCTTTGACTGATCACATGATTCAAGCTCTGAAAGACAATGATGAAGCCATCAAACAAAATTCCAATGCTGTGATTCCATTGATTGAAAAGATTTTATCTCCACATGTAGATTATGCTGGGATGGCTCGTTGGATTGTAGGACGACAAGCTTGGTTAGGTGCCACTGAGGCTGAAAAGCATGATTTTACTCAAGAGTTTAAATCACTCTTAATTCGCACCTATTCAAAAGCTTTAACAGAATACAATAATCAAAAAATCCAGTATTTGCCCATGCGGGGGGAATATCAGGAAAAAAATCGTGTACAGGTAGAAAGTGAAATTCAAGAGTTTGGCAAAACACCAACTAAAGTTGTGTATCGCTTAACCAAGATTGATGGTGACTGGAAAGTTTATGACATCATCATTGAGGGAGTCAGCCTGTTGAAAGGATTTCAATCACAATTTTCCGAAGAAATTAAACAAAAAGGCTTTCAAACAGTCATTGCTGATTTAAAACAACATAACAGTAAGGATCTGTAGTAATGACCCATGCGGAAGTCATTTTTAGGGAGCCTGCAGGGCTGCAGGTTACCGGCTCAATCCACTTTAATAATGTGGTATCTGTGTTTGAGTCAGGGTTGCCTTATATGAATGGTGCCACGTCTTTGGTGATTGATTTTAAAGAAGCGTGTGCTGAGGACAGTGCGATTTTAACGCTGCTCACTTCTTGGATGCGTGCCGCACACGCCCTAAATGTCGACTTACACTATCACCATTTAAATGCGCACGTATTGGATTTATTGCGTGTCTGCGGTTTAGAAAATATCATTACGTCTACCTAGGCTGCGCGGGTAGTAGAAGCTCTGTTGTGAGACCAGTTGGCGCAAGGGCGCGCCCAATTGTAGCCATGGATGGTGTGTTGAAGAACAGAGTCTCTCCTGCCAGGTCTCTTCCCAGTACCCTGACTTTTACCCTCCTTAAGCCCGCTAGGGCGTTTACTGTTCAAGTTTGGCCTAAATCATGCTAACATTGGGCCACCTTTTTAGTGGCCGAATATCTAGCAACAAATGGACTCATTAAAGTTAGAAGGATTAGTAAAATCCTTCCTTCCTGACGCTCAACTTGATTTTATAGGGGAGCCGGGCTGTCAATTTCAATTGCGTGTGATTAGCCAATCTTTTGTTGGGATTTCTGCTGTGAAACGCCAACAAAAGATCTATGAGGCAATTGGTCACCTCCTGACATCGGGGGAATTGCATGCTATTAGCATGCAGGTTTTTACACCCGAGGAGTGGGAGAGGCGAGCGTGTCAATAAAAAGCCAGGCGTTTACTGATTCAAAGTAAACCTGCTCTGTTTTATTTCAAAAAGGATCACTATGGATAAGCATGTCATTGTTGGTGGCAAAGTATTAAATGGGGAAGTCAAAATTTCAGGTGCAAAAAATAGCGCTCTGCCCATATTAGTCGCCTGTTTGTTGTCTGAAGAGCCGATCAGCATTGCCAATATTCCGCATTTACAAGATGTGACTACGATTATGGAGTTATTGGGTAGAATGGGCTCCCATTTGACCATCAAAGATCATATGATCATTGAGGTAGATACCAGTAAAGTCACAGATTGTGTTGCTCCGTATGAATTAGTACGTACGATGCGAGCTTCCATTTTAGTGCTGGGCCCTTTGTTGGCACGATTTAATCAAGCAAAAGTAGCTTTGCCTGGGGGCTGCGCCATTGGATCTCGGCCGGTTGACTTGCATGTCCAAGGCATGTGTCGTTTGGGTGCAGAAATTGAAATGAGAGAAGGCTATATTTATGCCTCTGCGCCTCAAGGACTCAGAGGGGCGGAAATTTATTTTGAAAAAGTCACTGTCACAGGCACTGAAAATCTCATGATGGCAGCTGCTCTGGCTCGGGGAACTACCATATTAAACAATGCCGCATTAGAGCCAGAAGTTGTGGATCTAGCCAATTTTTTAAATAGCATGGGTGCGCGCATAGAGGGTGCAGGGACCTCTAGAATTGAAATTGAGGGCGTAGAGAAACTGAGTGGATGCCACTATTCTGTGATCCCTGATCGGATTGAGACAGCGACTTATTTGGTTGCGGGTGCAATAACTGGTGGTCGAGTGACAGTTAAAAATACTGATCCTAGGCTGTTACCTAGTGTGCTTGAAAAATTAGAGGCCACAGGTGCTTCTTTAGACATTAAACCCCGCAGTATTACTCTGGATATGCGAGGTAATCGACCTAAAGCAGTAGACATTGATACCCGCCCATTTCCTGGATTTCCTACAGACTTGCAAGCACAGTTCATGGCATTGAATACCATTGCCGAAGGCACCGCTGTGATTTGTGAGCATATTTTTGAAAATCGTTTTATGCATGCTGAAGAGCTGAGAAGGATGGGTGCTGATATTCGCGTGCAGGGTAATCAGGCTGTCTGTCATGGTGTAAACCATTTAACCGGAGCACCTGTGAGAGCGACTGATTTGCGTGCCTCTGCGAGTTTAGTATTAGCAGGGTTGGTTGCACACGGCGAAACGATAGTGGATAGAATTTATCACATTGATCGGGGGTATGAATGCATCGAAGAGAAGCTTTCACAATTAGGTGCAGACATTCATCGTATTGTGCAGAAAAAAACATCGAGTAAATGAGTCGAAATGAGCATGGATAAGCAAGATCCGGATGTTTTTCCAAGTGGGCAAGGCGCTTTTTTTCTCACAGGGAAAGCCGGGTGTATTGAAATCAATACAGCTGCCAATGAGGGATTTCGCCAAGATCGCGTTGGGATTATCTGTCACCCACATCCTCTGCATCAGGGTACAATGAATAATAAAGTCGTGACTACTGCAGCGAAAGCCATGCAGAAAAATGATTTTCCAGTAATTCGCTTTAATTATCGTGGTGTTGGGAAAAGTGCGGGATCTTATGGTGAAACCATTGGAGAAAGTGAAGATTTACTGTCAGTATTCACTTGGGTGAGACGGGTATTGCCGCATGCTCAAGTAGTCTTAGCTGGTTTTTCCTTTGGCGCGTATATTTCACTGAAAGTGGCTTGTGAGCAGATGCCTTTGAGTCTGCTAGCAATTGCGCCGGCGATCCCTCATCAAAGCGAGTATAGCGAGTTGGCAAAGCAAATCGTGTGTCCGTATTGGGTAATCATTGGTGATCAAGATGAGTTAGTGCCTGTAGAGGCGGTGATCAATTGGCATCAATGTATTCAAGCTCCTACGCAACTCATTGTGATGCCTAATGCCAGCCATTTTTTTCATGGGCAATTAATGGAATTACAACGGCACATTCATGAATGGATTCAACAAACCGCCCTTTAAGACGCCTTCCTTACAGCAAAATTATTTACAGCTGGTTCAGCAGAGCGAACTAGAATATAACGCCGTACAGTTACAAATTTTGGCACATTGCCAGCAGCTCCTCGAACAATACAATACACCGCCAGGTTGGTTAGAGCGTCTAGGGATAACCTCTAAAAGCAAAAAAGGCATTTATCTGTGGGGTGGGGTTGGTGCAGGTAAGACCATGATGATGGACATGTTCTATCAGGCGTTGAGCCTACCTGCTAAAAAACGGCTACATTTTCATGAATTCATGCGATTTTGTCATCAGTCTTTAGCCGATTATACTGGCCATGCTGATCCGTTGGCAAAAATTGTCAAAACGCTCAGCAAAAGCACAGCAGTACTTTGTCTGGACGAATTTTTCGTTGGAGACATCGGAGATGCAATGATCCTCAGCCAGCTATTAAAAAATTTCGAACGTTATGGCATTACACTCATTACGACCTCAAATACAGAGCCTAAACATCTGTATGCAGAAGGATTGCAGCGCGCTAAATTTTTACCTGCCATTGCTTGGATAGAGCAACATTTAGCGATTTTACCTTGCCAAGTTGGGCAGGATTATCGTTTTAATGCGCTCAAGCCCGCTGGATTATATCATCATCCCTGTAACCGACAGACTTGGCAGATATTAGAAGCATTATTTAAAAAATTGCATCCTGGTGCGAAAGTGATACGAGCGCCGATTGAAATAGAGCATCGTATGATCGACGTGGTCGCTCGTACGGAAACGGTCATTTGGTTTGAGTTTGCGGTACTCTGCCAAACCGCAAGGAGTCAGTTGGACTACTTGTGTATTGCCAAAAATTATCCAGTGGTTCTTATAAGTGGAATTCCTAGCTTATCTGTATTCAGAGCAGATGAGCGTAAGCGTTTTATTTACTTGGTAGATGTTTTGTATGAGGCGCACGTCGATTTGGTGATCCAAGCGGAGGAGCCTATGACGACATGGGCAGCTTTCAGTCAGCAGTTTTCAGAGTGTGCCCGAACTTATTCGCGTTTGCAGGAGATGCAGACTGAGGTGTACTTGTCTAGAGCGCACGTGCAGTTTCCCCAATTAGGATTGGACTAGTGCTTTTTTAGCTGGTTAGGGGGGGGGCGCTTGAGGGCTTGCTCCTTCCTGCAGTCTTACTTTGCGCAATCCTGGATTCAGGTCTCGTCAGGAATGCTACGGCACCCCAAAATGAGAATCATTATCATTATTGACTTTATTCAGATTATCGGTTAACTTTTGCTGGCATTTTCATAAGATAAATCGTTGGGGTGTGGCAATGAACATGAATGAACTAAAAGTAGGGGAGCGGGCAAAAATCCTTAATTATACCCCCGGCTCTCGTCCTTCCCGCCAGCGTTTATTGGTCATGGGTCTAACTCCTGACACCGTCGTACAATTAACACGCATTGCACCCTTTGGTGATCCGTTACAACTCCACGTCAGAGGTTGTAATTTGAGTTTGCGTAAGTCAGAAGCAAACTTGATCCAAGTTGAAAAAATTACATGACCCATCCTAAGAAGCTTCCTACCGTTGCTCTGATTGGTAATCCTAACTGTGGAAAAACAGCACTCTTTAATCTGTTAACAGGGTTACATCAACGGATTGGTAACTGGTCTGGGGTCACGGTTGATCGCAAATCCGGGCAAGTCTTAGGGCGAGGATTTGATTTTGAATTGGTTGATCTGCCAGGTACTTATGCGTTGACGTTACCTGCCTTTTGTCATGGTGCTGATGAGACGATTGCGATTCAATTTTTGCAACAAGAGCCTTTTGACCTCATTTTAAATATTGTGGATGCCACACATTTAGAGAGACATCTTTATCTGACTTTAGAGTTATTAGAGATGGGGTTGCCTGTACTCTTAGTAGTAAATATGATTGATCTCGTTTCTCAACCTTTACCATTAGAGCAATTTGCAAAAGTACTGCAATGTCCAGTAGTGGGTATTTCTGCTACCAAGCACAGGGGCATTCAATCGCTGATTGCTAGCGTACAAAAAACCATAGAGTCCTCCAATTTTTGCCCGGAAAAAACGCTTGAGGTGATTTATCCTCCTGTGATCCAAACGGCAATTGATCATTTGGTCCCTTGGATTTCCTCTCCTCTGCAGCTTGCTGCTACTCATAAAACCACCGCTATCAAGCGAGCACTTGCTGTACGCTGTATACAAGCCGATGCAGATTTGACGGGGAGTCCTCAAAGTGACTCATTCAAACAAGCTTTCACTGAGATTCGTGAAAATCTTGCAGATCATCCAGAGTTCGAAGCGGATATTTTGATTGCAAAATCACGTTATGAAACAATTCATCAGTGGCTCAAAGTATTATCGCTTCCTAGCGTTCCTTTTAAACATCCCCTCACAGAGATGATTGATAAATTTGTTTTACACCGCTATTTGGGCATTCCTATCTTTTTACTCGTGATGTATAGCTTATTTGTATTTGCCATTCATGTAGGGGGGTTATTAACACCTTTTTTTGAAATTGTGGCCAATACAATTTTAGTGGATGGTGTTGGGCATGTTTTGGCAAAATATCATGCCGCCAGTTGGGTGATAGCCTTATTGGCAAACGGCGTTGGAACGGGTATCAGTACCACCATCTCTTTTATTCCTGTGATTGGCTCCATGTTTCTCTTTTTATCCTTGCTAGAAGGCTCAGGTTACATGGCAAGAGCAGCAGTGATCGTCGATCGCTTTATGCGTTTTATTGGGTTGCCTGGAAAATCTTTTGTGCCCATGATTGTTGGTTTTGGCTGTAATGTGCCTGCGATCATGGCAACACGTAGCTTAGAAAATAAACGCGATCGTATTTTAACTGTTTTAATGAGCCCTTTTATGTCGTGTGGGGCTCGATTGGCTATTTATACTCTCTTTGTTGCTGCTTTTTTCCCAGAAAATGGTCACAACATTGTATTTCTATTGTATATCACTGGCATTCTGATGGCGGCGGTAACAGGCTTACTGTTAAAAAAGACCTTATTAAAAGGGGAGCCATCGCCGTTAATATTAGAGCTGCCTTCTTATCATTTTCCTCAACCTAAAACCTTGCTACGGCATGCTGGGCAACGGTTACAACGTTTTATTTTTAAAGCTGGCAAGCTGATTGTGCCTCTGTGTTTAATCATAGGCATGCTGAACGCATTGGATAATGATGGTCAATGGCGACACCATGAGTCCACCGGTGATTCTCTATTAGCGAGCATAGGGCGTAGTTTGACGCCACTTTTCTCACCAATGGGCATTGAAGAAGACAATTGGCCAGCAACAGTCGGGCTACTGATGGGCGTGCTCGCAAAAGAGGTGGTTGTCGGAACGATGAATGCTTTGTACAGTCAAGAGTTGGGTGTGGGCATCCAAGGTGCAGACAGTGATATGCATTTATTAGCTGATCTCAAATCTGCATTTGCAACCATTCCACAGGAATTCGCTAACTTGAGTAACGGTATTTTGCACCCGTTAAATAGCATGGTAGAGGCTGGAGATATAGATGCGTCTGTGTTTACGATTATGCAACAACGTTTTCATGGCCAAGCTGGTGCATTTGCTTATTTGCTATTTGTTTTGCTCTATTTCCCGTGCGTATCAGCAACAGGAGCAATGCTGAGAGAGGTGAATCGCTCCTGGACCTTGTTTTCAGTTGTTTGGACAACTGCTGTTGCGTATGCGGCAGCAGTTATTTTTTATCAAATCGCTACTTTCACCTTGCATCCGTATTATGCAATGACGGCGATTGGTCTTTCGCTCAGTATGTTACTGGGGCTGGTCTTTGTGTGTATTCACTTGGGTCGTAAAGTACCTCGCCCTTTCCCAACCCGCGTAGTATTGCAATAACTTTTAAAAGTGCAGGGGTCGGCATGCATGCCGACCCCCTAGCTTTTGCGTATTAGAAACTCGAGCATGCGAGATTAGATTTGCTCACATACTTGAGAGTGGGAAAAGTTTTTTTCTTCAATAGCCATCTGGATTCGGAAAAACCAGCTGGTTTCATGAACCTTTTGTTTTGTAAGTTTTTTTCAGAAACGCCTTGGCCTAATGCACTATTGGGATTCGTTTCTTTGTCTTGATTCCAAAAAACCCCATCGCCACCTAGACTATTGGTGATAGCACTTACAATGACTCCAATCCCTGTTGCTGCATCGGGATCAATCGTTCCATTAAAGTAACTTTGTTGTATTTTAGAGAAATTTAATACGCCAACTAAGCCACCCAGTGCTATGTTAGGCTCAAATTGCTCTGTAGAGGGAACATCAATTGTAATTGCTCCTGTGTAATAAGCATCGCAGAGTTGCGATTGCCTGGTCATTGTTCCTACCAACCCACCGATGGCAGACATGGTTAGATCATTGGTGCCGTTAATTTGCATATGGGCTTGCGCAGCTTCGAGAGTTGTATTTTCCATGCGTCCCACGATCCCACCCACAGAATCATTACCTTGCGTTAATTGTATGACACCAGACACTTTCACATTGCTAATTTGTGAGTCTTTGAGATAGCCAGCCAGCCCACCTGAACGATTGCTGCCTTGAGTCTTTACATTCACCACTACATTATCAACAGTGGTCATTTCGCCATGTCCAATGAGACCGCCAACCTCATAACTGACACCAGTATTTTCGCTACCAATTTGAATTTCTATGCCCAAATTTTTAATGGTGGCACCTTGAGTATGACGAAAAACACCAATGTGTTGTCTGTTTTGTAATGCTTCACTAGAAACCAAGAGTATATTATTTAATGTGTGGTTTTGACCATCAAAAGTGCCTGTAAAAGGTGCTTCTAAACTACCGATCATAATGAATTTGTCTGAATACGCACTCGTAAAACTGATATCGCTGCCTACGATAAAATTTTTATCTAAATACGTGACACCAATTGCGTTAAATTGCTGTGCCGAACACAGCACATAAGGATCTGTTTCGCTGCCATTACCAGCGCTAAAGGGGGCTGCATCGGGCAAAGGCTCATCATCACAAACAAAAGCCATTGCACATTGAGAGACGAATAAGAAAACGGTAATGATACTGATTCTAGAGGCAAAG
>JAHFQF010000174.1 GCA_023266435.1 Legionellales bacterium
GTGGGATTTTCTGCAGGCATTGAGCGGTTAATTAGCTTAGTCGAGCTACACCAGCAACCTGTGGTACAAGCCGTGGATGCTTATTTGGTCGTCATGGAGGAACGACTACATGCTCAGGCTGCTGTATTAGCAGAGCAATTACGGACTGAAAATCCAGCACTGAACCTGATCTTACACTGTGGCGAGGGTGGCGCTAAGAGCCAAATGAAAAAAGCCGATAAAAGTGGAGCGCGTTATGCACTCATTTTGGGAGAATCCGAAGCAGCCAATCAAACCATGATGGTGAAATCATTGCGGGAGCAATCCGAGCAGCAGATTGTCCCTTGGGATCAAATTAATCACATTTTAAAAGTAGGGCGATAAAATGGATGCGCATTTATACGAACAGCAACAGTTAGAAAATCTCAAAGCCTTTTGGCACGCTTATGGTAAACGTTTGTTTATCGGGGGCTTATTGGCTGCGGTAGTTTATTTTTCATGGGACAGCTGGCAGAGTAGTCAAAAAAATCACCTTGCGCATGCATCTAATATCTATGGGCAACTCATTAACTATGAAATTTTATCACAACCAGCAGATGCCAGCGTGCAAGCCAAAGTCTTGATCGAAAAATTCCCTAAGACACCTTATGCCGCTTTTGCCAGTTTGTATTTGGCTAAACAAGCTGTGTTGCACACCGAGTGGGATGAAGCAAAAACTCATCTAGAATGGGTGGCAAAAAACTTTAAAGACAGTCCCTTTCCACAAATTGCACAATTGCGTTTAGCCAGACTTGAATTGGCCGAAGGCAATGCCGACGCTGCTTTGTCTACGCTCAAAGCCATGAACCCTGATGGGTATTTGATTTTAACGGCTGTCTTACAATCCGAAGCACATTTAAAAGCAGGGGACAGGGAAGCAGCAGTAAAAACCTTACAGGACGCTTATAGCAAAGCAGCTGAGGTCGACCAACTAGAGCTGCAGCCTTATATTCGCAGTAAACTCAACGATCTTGGTGTAGCCATCCCATCCTAAAGGAGTACAGTGTGATGCAAACTAAATGCTTAAAAGGGCTTGTATTGGGTGGTGTATTGGGGTTGACCAGCGTGATGATGGGCTGCGCGTCTGATTCATCCAGTACCACGAAATCTGCAACCAAAAAAAATGTATTACCTGTGATTGAAGTCAAACAAGCCATTGCGCATAAAACCATGTGGAGCAAACAGCCTACGAGTGGTATGGAAAAGATGCAATGGCCGCTCACTGTGACGTATTTGAATGGTCGGCTTTGTACAACAGGGCACACTGGTCAGGTCGTGGCATTATCAGCGGATTCTGGCAAGACAGCTTGGAAAACGTCGGTTGGTAGCCAAATCGTGACCGCTCCAGCCATGGATACGCAACATGTGTTTGTGGGCACTCATAATGGTGAGCTTTTGGCGCTTAGCCAAGAAAAAGGCCAGTTGCAGTGGGCAACTGCGCTACCTTCTGTCCCAATGGCTACGCCAACGGTCTCCGATGGAAACGTGTACGTGCATACGAATGACAACCACGTGGTTTCTTTGAGTGCAACCGATGGTTCGATTCATTGGCAGTTTGCTTATGCGACCCCCCCGCTAAAGCTACATGGTATGAGTCCCTTGACGGTGACTGATGAGTTGGTACTGGTTGGGACCTCAGATGGCAAATTATTGGCTTTAAATAAAAAAGACGGCAATATCGCCTGGGAAAACCCCATTGCAATGCCAAGTGGTTTTAGTGAATTACAGCGTTTGGTAGACATCAACGTAGCACCGTTGGTAGCGAATCAGCGTGTTTTTGTGGCCACGTACCAAGGTAAACTTGCAGCCCTGCATTTAGAAACAGGCCAGACTTTATGGAGTCGTGACGCATCGGTGTATCAACCGTTGTTTTATAGCCAAAATCGCCTCTACTTGACCGATGATGCTGGCGTGGTACAAGCACTAGATGCAACCACCGGTGGTGTCTTGTGGAAACAAGAGGCATTAAAAGGTCGCTCTCCCGTAGGCCCCGTGCAAATTGGGAACTATGTGGCAGTGCTGGATAGCGCAGGTTATCTCTATCATTTGGATTCAAATACTGGTAAGTTATTGAACTTAGAGAAAGTAACTGCTAAGATGTCGACCACACCTGTCCGTTACGAAAATACTTTGTATCTACAAAGTGATGACGGTCAAATTACAGCAATTAACTATATGAGCTAATAAAAATTTATGGTCCCAGTTATCGTAATTATCGGACGCCCAAATGTGGGTAAGTCCACGCTTTATAATAAGCTTACTAAGTCCAGAGATGCATTGGTGATGGATCGCCCAGGCGTGACACGAGACAGTCAGTATGGGCGTGGTAAATTAGGCGATGCGCCGTATTGGATTGTGGATACCGCTGGGATCGAAGATTCCTTAGATGCCTTAGATAAAGCTGTGGCTGAAGCAGCTTGGCACACAGTGGCACAAGCAGACAGCATTTTATTTATGGTCGATGCAACAACTGGCATGACTGCAGCGGATCAAAAATTAGCGCAAGCGCTAAGACAGATCGAGAAACCCATCGTGGTGGTGGTCAACAAAGTCGATGGGCATGATCCCAATGTGGCAAGTGCTGAGTTTCATCGCTTTGGTTTTGAGCACGTACAAGGCATTGCAGCCAATGCAGGCAGAGGCTTGCAACAGCTGATGACCATGGCGTTAGCACCTTATGTGACGCCGCCTGAGTTGATCGAAGATCAGGAGCCGGATTCAGAGTTTGTTTGGGAAGAAGACGCTGATGTCAATGCCGATGAGCTTGCAGACGTAGTTGAATTACCTAAAGAAAAGAAACCCATCAAGATTGCTATCATTGGCAGACCCAATGTTGGTAAATCTACGTTAATCAATCGATTATTGGGTGAAGAGCGTGTAGTGGCTTTTGACCAACCAGGTACTACGCGTGACAGCATTATGATTCCCCATGAGTATCGTGGCCAGCAGTTTGAGCTGGTGGATACCGCTGGTATTCGTCGTCGTAAAAACATTACCGATAAATTAGAAACTTTTGCCATTATTAAGGCATTACAAGCAATCGAGCAATGCAACGTGGTCTTGCTAGTCATTGATGCACAAGAGGGGATTGTCGATAAAGACGTCGCTTTGTTGAACACCGTCTTAGAGGCGGGTAAGGCTCTGGTAATCTGTCTCAATAAATGGGATGGATTGGATGTAGAGAAAAAAGACGAGATTAAGAAAGATTTAGACAGAAAATTACGCTTTTGTGATTATGCAAAGACGTATTTTATTTCTGCAAAATTTGGCACTAATGTAGGGCATCTGTTACCAGAAGCGAAATCCGCTTATGACAATGCCATGCAGATTTTTCATACGAATCATCTGACAACTTTGTTAGAGCAAGCTGTGACGGCGCACTCACCGCCGCGAAACAATGGTCGCCCAGTCAAGCTACGTTATGCGCATTGTGGAGGCCATAATCCTCCTGTGGTTGTTATTCATGGTAACCAGACAGATGCGTTACCTGCGACGTACTTGCGTTATTTAAGCCATTTTTATAGAAAAGCGCTGAATCTCACCGGAACACCGTTGCGTGTAATTTGTAAAACGGGTGAAAACCCCTATGCTAACAAGCGCAACCCGTTGACGCCTCGGCAGCAATACAAGCGCGATCGCGTTGTGGAACACCGTAAAAAATCAGATAAAAAGAAAAAGAATCAATCTGCTCGGACCTAATGCCGAGCATTTTTTCTGATACAATTGCTCCAAAGAGTAGTAGTGGCGCTATGTAGTAGCCGGTCTCTGCGCCGGTCAGACAGCTTTTTTTTCTCAAGACAAACCAAAGGGAACTCATGAAAAATAACCAAGGACGATCGCCAATTCTAGTTGCTATTCTATTTTCTTTATTCATCACCTGTATTTGTAATTTTACTTTTTTTCAAGAGATACTGGGTGACCTCGGGCTTTGGTCTGATTTGGGTTTGATTGCCTCAATTATTTGTTTTCTGTTTTTATCGTCGCTCGCTGCCTCTCTGCTTTTTTCTTTCAAATACCTGTTAAAGCCATTTTTCATCTTGATACTGTGTCTCAATGCGGCCGCTGTTTATTTTATGCATACCTATCACATCATGATAGAGAAAACCATGTTGCAAAATGTATTTCACACGGATTGGCATGAGGCTCAAGAGTTGCTGCATTTTAATATGCTGTATTATTTTTTAATTTTTGCGCTCATTCCGGGCATCATTCTTTTTAAAACTAAGATTGATTATCCTTCTATTGCAAAAGGAATTCTAAAAAATATTGGCGTTCTCGGCACCGTTTTTTTATTTACTTTGATATTAATTTTTATTAATTATCCAAAGTTTTCTACCTTTACTAGAGCCAATCGAGATAAACAGCAATACATGGTGCCTTTAAATTATTTGACTGCTTTAGTTAAGTATACAAAAGCTCAATTCCATCAACAGGCTATACCAAGCCCTATTTTGGAGGATGCATTGTTGGATTTGTCTAAACAGCCGACTATTTTTGTACTAGTCGTGGGAGAGACAGCCCGTGCTGCGAATTTTTCTTTATATGGCTACGAAAGGAAGACGAATCCTTTATTAGAGCAAGATCCTATTGTTGTTTTAAACCCTGCAACCTCTTGTGGCACCAGTACAGCAGTTTCATTGCCTTGTATTTTTTCACACTTAAACGGAGAAGATTTCCGAGATACGCATAAATCCTATATGCCTTTACCAGAAGC
>JAHFQF010000175.1 GCA_023266435.1 Legionellales bacterium
CTTGGGGCATTGTGATTCACCCACGGATTTACAGTTGATTTTAGATTATCAAATCAGGCACTTATTGATCGATGAGTTTCAGGATACTTCCACTACCCAGTATGAATTTTTTCAACAATTAATCAGTGGTTGGGAAAGAGGGGATGGGCGTAGTTTGTTTTTAGTCGGCGATCCGATGCAATCTATTTATCGGTTTCGCGGAGCAGAAGTCAGTTTGTTTTTGCAGGTAAAGGCCCAAGGTTTTGGAAGCTGGCCTATGCGGTTTTTGGCACTGGAAAGTAACTTTCGTGCAGAGCCTGACTTAATTGAATGGTTTAATCAGGCTTTTCAAAGTGTGTTTCCTGCAGAAGCTGACAATACGGTGGGGGCCGTGCCTTATCATTTAGCCACTGCAGGTAAGCCTCCTGCTCTGCCAGCTCAAATGACACATTATCTGTATGATAAAGCGCATAAGTCTATGGAAAGTGAGTCGATTGTACACACGATCTTGAAACTACAAACAGAAAATCCGGATTTAAAGATTGCGATTTTGGCGCGGACCAAGCAACAATTTAAATTGATTTTGCCTGCGTTAACACAAGCAGGTATTATTTTTTGTGCAGAAGAGGTGCATCCTTTACTGCAGCAGGCTGCTGTGCAAGATGCATTGATATTGGTGCAGGCATTATTGAATGTAGGTGATAATTTAGCTTGGTTGGCGTTGCTACGCTCACCTTTGATTGGTTGTACGATGGCGGACTTGTATCACTTGGTACAGGCGGATTTGAGTCAGGGGGTGTGGTTTAACTTATACCATTATCAAGAGATGTCACTCAGTACTCACCTGAAAAAACGCTTAGACACAGTATTACCAGTCTTGCAGCGTTTAATCACTGAACGACGACGACTACCGCTTTCGCGCTTCTGCTTACGTGCTTGGCAAGTGCTGGGGGGCGCGCAATTGTATCAAGAAACCAATGAGCTTGTCGTACATTGTTTTTCTCTCTTGACGGAAAATATGGGTGGGGATTATTTGGATTTCGATCAATTGCTGGCAAAATTAAATCAACGTTATGCGTCATTTCATCCTACAGATGCGCGTGTGCATGTCATGACCATCCATAAAGCAAAAGGATTGGAGTTTGATGTAGTCATTTTGCCTGATCTGTCTACACTGACTAAAGGGGATGGGGCAGAGTTGATGGTATTTAGTCAAATTCACTTTGCTGAAAAAAGCAGCTGGTTGGTGGCGCCGATTCATGCCAAAGCAGCTGAAAAGTCAACCACCTATGCTTATCTCAAAGCATTGGCTGATCAAAAATCTCAACACGAATCTACCCGTTTATTTTATGTGGCTTGTACACGAGCCAAATCACAACTCATTACTTATACGTCCTGTAGGGTGTCTTCAGACGCTGAAAAAAAATCTGACTGGTCGCCGCCGCCACGCTCTTTAGCTGCAAAATGCTGGTCAATTTTAAAATCAGATGGTCAGTGGTTAGAGTGTGAGGAGTCTGATGACACGCAAGCAGATGAGACCGACGAAGCGGCACTGAATAGACTGCGGGTGCTCGCGCCCCATCAGGAATTACCTGGGATTTTACAAGCAAGCTTAGCGACACCCGTCAAAATAGACGTAGAAAATCAAGTTTGGCAAGCGCATCCCACGCCGCTATCCCAGCATTGGCAACTGCGCTATGCAAGCCACTTAGGAACACTGATACACAGTGTGTTACAAGCCATTGGTAAGACCCCATTATCGAGTTGGATAGCACGGTTTGATCCGGCGCATCTGGTAGCGCCTGGACGGCTTGCACAGTCTGGATTTAGTCTGGTAGAGTACGCGCTGGTAGAGACTCAATTGAATATACTAAAAATGCAATTAAGCCAATCTTCAACGGCTGCTTGGATTTTTAATGCGTCGCATCAAAATATTCGTACAGAGTGGCCTGTGCACTATAGACAACAAGGGGTTATTAAGAAGGCTGTGTTAGACCGCTATTTTGAGGCTGATGGTTACGGTTGGATTGTAGACTTTAAAACACAATCAGACACACATCAGATTGAAGACTCTGTGTGGCAGAGCTATAGAGAGCAATTAAAATTATATGCTGATTTGGTCAAGGCAATCATCCGATTACCCGTCAAAACAGGATTGTATTTCCCTCTGTGCGATGAATGGAAAGTGATGTAATTTTACTTTATGCTATTTTCGGCGCCAGCCAATCCTTGAGTGCTTTTTATAGTAACTATTCCTAGGCTGGGTATATACTTAAGAAAATGAGCTGAGGAGGCAGGGGATGTCACAACAATTAAAAGTCGCAATATCCTCACGTGCGTTATTTGATTTGAGCGAATCCCATGCTGTCTTTGAATCAGAGGGCTTGGAGTCTTTTAGACGTTATCAACAATCGCATGAGTATGATGTATTAGAAAAAGGACCCGCTTTTACGCTCGTTCAAAAACTGTTGGGGCTCAATGAGCATGCTGATTCAGAGGCTCCCATCGTAGAGGTTTTGCTGTTGTCGCGCAATGCAGCAGATACGGGTTTGCGTGTATTTCACTCCATTGCTCAGCATGGTTTGGCCATCAAGCGGGCTGCTTTTGCCGGCGGAGAAAATCCTTATCATTATGCAAAAGCTTTCGGAGCTGATCTGTTTTTGTCATTACACCCTGAAGATGTACAAACTGCGTTGGCTGCGGGTATCGCAGCGGCGCATATTTGGAGTAACCAGCATCGAGAATCTCCCTCTTCACAGATTCGCATTGCGTTTGATGGAGATTGTGTTTTATTTTCTGATCAAGCGGAATTAATTTATCAGCAACAGGGTGTTGATGCTTTTAATCAAGCAGAGCGTGAAGCCAGGCTCAATCCATTACCGCAAGGGCCATTTAAACCACTGTTACAAACATTGCATCAAATACAGCAACGTTGTCCAGGTGCTATTCGTACTGCTTTGGTGACTGCGCGCTCAGCACCTGCCCATGAGCGTGTCATTCGCACACTCAGAGCTTGGAATATCGAGATTAATGAGGCGTTATTTTTAGGTGGTTTAGATAAGAGTGCATTTTTATCTGCATTCAGTGCGGATATCTTTTTTGATGATAACCGAACGCATTGCCAGTCCGCACGAGAAATGGTAACAACGGCGCATGTGCCTGTTCAATTGCTGCCGTAAGTCCCCACAGCCAATGAGGGTATATCTAGAACTTCTCTTTAAAAATGCCGATCTAGGGTTTAATAAGCAGCAGCCATGGGCGCTCGGATGGGCTCATACCCTTGAGGATTGCTCTGATACCAGCGCCAAGTATCTTCACACATGGTTTCAAGAGATTGCTTGGCTTCCCAGCCTAATAGTGTCTTAGCCAGGGTAACATCTGCATAACAACTGGCGACATCTCCTACACGACGAGCAGCAAAAGTATAAGGAATTTTTTGGCCGCAAATTTTTTCAAAGGTATGCAGCAGCTCTAAGACACTGTAACCTCGGCCTGTGCCTAGATTGAGTGTAAAACTGCTTGTCTGCTGGAGTAAGCGCTTTAAGGCTGCCAGATGCCCTAAGGCCAAATCCATGACATGGATATAGTCACGAATACAGGTCCCATCCGGGGTGGGCCAATCTTGACCATAAATAGACAGGGTATTACCTGGATTGAGTGCTGTACGAGCAATGAGGGGCATCAAATTGGTTGGTGGAACAAGGGGGGACTCCCCTAATAAGCCGGAGGGATGTGCGCCCACTGGGTTAAAGTAACGCAAGTTGGCAATACGCCAACTTGTATCACTGTATACCAAATCGTTTAAACATTGCTCAATGATGTGTTTGCTTTGCGCATAGGGATTATGTGGGCAAGCAGGCATTGTTTCGGGGATAGGTACAGTCGTGGGATTGCCATAGACGGCAGCGCTGCTACTAAAAATGAAAGTACGAACGCCAGTGTCTTTACATACCCGTAATAAATTTAAAGTGCCGCCAATATTAACTTCATAATAACTGAGTGGACGCAATAAACTGTCTGGTAAAGACTTGAGTCCAGCAAAATGCAGCACAGCATCTGGTTTATGCGTATGGAACAAGCTGCGCATATCCACGGTATTTTTGATATCTATCTGATAAAAATGAAAGCTGTGTTTAGAGGTTTGTGACTCAGAAACTGCGTAGTGCAGGCTATTACGATGACTATTGCATAAGTTATCTAATGCGATGACTGTATAGCCTTGCTTTAATAATAAAAAAGTAACGTGACTACCAATATAGCCAGCAGCCCCGGTTACTACGATTCGTACCATTTTCTATTTCACTGAAATGACTGGAACTTACTGCACATTATCCGGCTTTACGAAAGCTATGGCAATGTTTGAGGGTTATCATATGAGAAGACGTGTTTGACGGTTTTGATACAACCTAGTGTATTCCAGAGTGCACTTTGTAGTTAGCTTCTAATCTCTTCCCTAGCTGATAACCAATCACATGCGGCGCTGCAATCAGGGGACGGTGTGGATAAATCAAATGGTTGGTTTTCATGTAATTTTACTTGATAACTGCTTTTTTCAATGAGCATTATTCTAAAGCAGGCGCCTGGTTTTTGCGAGGCGTCCTGTTGTCTTGTTATTATAGTCGATTAAAATTCAAATGATCGCACCTCTAAAGGCTAAATCTACGGCGTCCGCAAGAGAGAGACACTGAGAAATAATGCTTTTTATTTTTGATTTCAAATTGGCCCAAAATTTTT
>JAHFQF010000019.1:0-17272 GCA_023266435.1 Legionellales bacterium
TACCCAAGATGCTTCAAAATGCGTAGTTTATAGCAAAGCGAATTTAGCCAGATGAAGTTTTCCGAACCAAGTAATAGTCGATACTATTGCGAGGTGAGGAAGGCTGCAGGGGGTTAAATTCGAGCAGCTAGGAACAGGTATTTTGGAGTATCTTGGGTATATAAGTATCAGCAGATAAAAATTTTCTGTTGAAAGCGCTGCTTTAGCAGTAAAGCGCAGCGGATACTCAGATCAAGAAGAGTATCTGAATCACTCCTTTATTGATCAACCCCAAACGAGCGTTGATCTAAAAAATATAGTCGAAGCCAGAAGAGTAGAAAACTCTTTGTATCACTTAATTTTTAAGGAAAAAAATTATGTTCCCTGATGAAAGCAAGGATGGAAAAAGAAGCAAGTTAAAGCGCATTAAAGGTGGTAATGCCGGAGCTAATCTCAAAGGAAAGGTTTGCTTAGCTCGATTGCGTGATGAAATGCCTAATGAGGGAGGTAAAACGGATCCTTTGGCAAAAATCACTGTGAAAATTGACGATAAAATAATTGCTTTGACTCAAATGACAGAGCTCATGGAAGCCCTACTCAAGCATGTGGATGTAGCTACAACAGCAGCAGGCATCCCACTTGTCCAACAAGTTCTCAATACTATTATTTTCAATATTAAAGCTTTTTTGTTGAAGGCGCGCATTCGTAGTGCCGATAAGCTTTCAGATGCGCTGTATCAAATCCTACTGATTGAAAACTTTACTGTGAGGCGCATTTTGCTTGAAGAAATACTTGTGGCTCATCCGCGCTTGATGATTCTGGGTGGCTCCGAAAGCGTTAGTTTGTTGGATAGACTTCTGCGTGAAAACAGAACAGAGTCCTTAAAACTATTGGTGATGTTTAATGTATTAAAATTAGATGCTAGATCTCGCGATCCCTTTGATGGCACGGATTCAGTGGTGGAAATGATTGCTAAATACCATCGCAATAATAACAGAGTACAAGACGGAGAAACTTTAATAGTAGGGTTGAGAGCACTTGAAACAACTGCTACTCGCAGCCAGGGTGCCAGAGAGTTGCTCACAGCGCTGAGTATACCAGATAAAGAGGTGCGTCAGAAAGAATTAGCAGCACGCTTTAAACTTGTCAAAGATCCGATATTTATGGGGGGGAGCGAATTCGATGTGATTCACTTTATTTTGCACAACAATGAATTTGAAAAAATGGCTGTTTTATTTGCCGAAGGTGGCCTTACTCTAGATACTGCGCCTAATTTTTCAGAGATCTCCGCTCAAACTGTACGTCAACGTATACAAGCACATGCCGAGACGTATGGTGGGAGATTTTCTGAATGGATTCATGAGTTACAAAAAATCGAAGAGCAAAGAGCGGCACAGAATGCGTATCATTTGGCTCCCACCATACCTGCTATTCTTCATTCAGAGGCAAGCGCTTCATCAAATCAAATGACGGCTGGTAATGACTCTGAGATAACTGCAGCCTCGGCAGAAGAGGCCATCGGATTGGGTCGCAGGCAACTTTTTACGGCTTCAATTTGATTTGAGGTTGAGTAACATTGAGCAATTGGCCCTGGATAAAGGGCCTTTATACCCAAGATACTTCAAAATACCTGTTTCTAGCTACTCGAATTTAACCCTCTGTAGCCTTCCTCACCTCGCAAGAGTATCGACTATTCCTTGGTTCGGAAAACTTCACCTGTTTAAATTCGCTTTGCTATAAACTACGCATTTTGAAGTATCTTGGGTATATTTCCTTAGGGATCTAAATTCTCAGACCCTTCTACCACAAACTTTGCAAGCCTATCTTTTTCAAACCACAAGATCACAGTGGCTTGTTTTGCTTTGCCGTCACCTGGTTGTCTTAAATACACATAATCCCAGCGGCTGGGTTCGAACATAGGTTGTAAGGTAGGGTTGCCCATCACTTCGATGACTTCTTTTTGAGACATACCCTTTTTTAGGTGCGCAACTTGCTTTTGGCTAACGCGACTGCCTTGAGGGGCATCTGGTCTATAAATAACATTGCATCCAGCTAACATTGAGCAGCATACAAGCATGGCAAGTAGTTTTGATTTCATGATTGGTTCTCATAAACAATTTTTCGTCAACCCTATCATGCTTTGCTTTATGGTACAATGGCGAATCTTGAAAGTGGCGTCTAATCAACACAGGTGGATCGCATGTCAGAAAAGAAAAATCAAGAATTACGACGAGCAGGGCTTAAAATTACGGCGCCACGCTTGAAGATACTGCATATCTTAGAGAATACTGCAGCTGGCCATATGAGTGCAGAAGACATTTATAAAACTTTGCTCAGCGAAGGGGATGATGTTGGTTTGGCGACTGTCTACCGAGTGCTCTCGCAGTTTGAGACGGCAGGTCTGGTTGTGCGCCATGGGTTTGATGAAAATCATGCTGTTTATGAGCTAGAAACGGGTGATCATCACGATCATTTAGTTTGCCAAGACTGCCGTAAGATAATTGAGTTTGTAGATGAGTCAATTGAAGTCAGGCAAGCTGAAATTGCGCGTAAACATGATTTCAAGATGACCAGTCATTGTTTGTATATTTACGGAATTTGTGGCAGCTGTCAAACCGATCTTCCTGCCTAACTTAATAATGCATGCGCATGTTGTATTGCTTCCGGGCGATTAGGATCACCTAACATCCGTGCGAGCTCTTGGATACGCTCCGTCTGAATCAGCGTTTGAATATAAGTCGTTGTGTCTGCTGGACCTTTGTTTTTAAGTACGCGTAGATGATGATTAGCGCGAGCAGCGATTTGTGGCAGGTGTGTAATACAAATTAACTGATTTTTCGCTCCTAATTGTTGGAGCGTATTTCCTAGCAAATCTCCGACTTCTCCACCAATGCCTGTATCAATTTCATCAAAAAATAAGCAAGTGGCGCGATTTTGATTTTTTAAGGTCATCTGTATCGCTAGACTAATACGGGACAGCTCACCGCCTGAGGCAATTTGGCTTAAAGGTAAGGCAGGATGGCCAGGGTTGGTTTGTAACCAAAATACAATTTTATCTTGGCCTGCCATATTAGGGGGATTTTCTGGTTGCGGTGTGATTTCAAATTCGCACTGAGCGCCTTGCATCCCCAAGGCCTGTAGTTGTTCGCTGATTAAGCGGCTAATTTTAGTGGCAGTTTTTTTTCTGCTCTGACTCAGTGCTTGGGCCGTTTGTTGATATTGCTGCCGAGCCGTATCGAGTGCCGCTTGCAAGGTGGCTTGTTTTTCTGCAAAGGAATTTAATTCGGTCCACTGTTCCTGTAATTGTTCAGCATGCCTATACAGAGATTTAGCAGGTACGCGATGTTTTCTTGCTAAATCATAAATGCTATTCAGACGTTGCTCGATTTCTAATTGGCGCGCAGCATCCGTGTTTTCTAACTTACAGAGTGTATTAGATAATAAAGCATCCGCTTCTTCTAGCTCAATCAGTGCTGATTTTAAATGTTGATCTAAACCATGCGATTCTTTTTCTAATGAGCGACAATGCGTGTTAATGAGATGCTGTAGCTGCGAAATCTTTTCTAAGATGCCAGCGTCGTCCGCAAGACAATGGTGCGCGGCGCTCAGCGTCTGTAATAACTCTTCTCTTTGTAAGCCTTGTTGATGTTGCTGTTCTAAAACTGTAACTTCATGTTCAGTCAGCGCGAGTTGATTCAGCTCTTGTAACTGATAGTCTAACAAAGCGCTTTTTTCATATTGAGCATACTGCTTTTCAAAATCCACGAGGGTTTGTTGGCAAGTAAACCACGTGTCATACGCGGCTTGTACACGAGAGACTGTGCTATCTGTAATCTGCTCATCAATGATTTGACGTTGTGTAGCGGGCGTACACAGTGTATTCGTATCATGCTGACCATGAATCTGTAATAAATTCGATGCTGCCTCACGCAGCACAGAGGTTTGTGTTAATTGATCATTCAGGTAACTTTTTTGCTTGAGGCTAGTATCAATTAAGCGACGAATGGTACAAGTGTCATCTTCAATCGGGTAATCACGAGCCTCTAGCCACTCTTTAAAAGCAGGGTGTTGCTCTAGATCAAAAATCAATTGTACCCGTAATATTTTTCCAGGATTGAGAAAATTTTTGCTATGAATCTTTTCACCTAAGGCAAAACGCAAGGCATTTAAAATTAAACTTTTTCCAGCGCCCGTTTCTCCAGTAATGACATTAAAGCCGGTCTGAAAATCAATTTCAGCGCGTTGGATCACAGCGAAATTTTCAATGACTAATGAACGTAACATGCTTGCAAGTACCCTATTTTATTTTGAGTATAATCAGGGCCTTAAATGCTGTCAATAAATTCAGATCTATACTCTTCTCGACTTGCTTTAAGGCGTTGTTGTCATCGTCAGCTTTCAATCCACCTGGGCTCTATTCGCGTCGGTGGACTCAGCGTTGATGGCGATCACTATAGGTGTGCCCAGCCTAGCTTGTTACGTAAGATACCATAATAGTCATACGCCAGCGGATGTAACAAAGTCAGCGCTGTAGGATATTTTTTAATTTCAATGATATCTTGCAATGCCATATCAAAATGCATCTGACCATCACAACTCATTTTAGGTAAATGTTTATTAGTAGGAGTGACTGTCAGTTGAATGCTGACACTATCAGGTACGATTAAGGGGCGTGCGCTGAGCACATGTGGATGCATAGGTACTAATCCAATCACAGGTAATTGTGGGTGTAAGATAGGTCCTCCTGCAGACAATGCATAGGCAGTAGAGCCGGTAGGGGTTGTTGCAATTAAACCGTCTGCGCGTAATTTGGCAACAAAACGTTGATCCACGCTGATTTCAAATTCGATCATTCTTGCCACGTTACCTGAATATAAGACCACATCATTTAAAGCAGTGCTGTGATAACGTGCCACACCATCTCGTAAGACATGCGACTGTAATACAGTTCGGGTTTCAACAGTAAACTCGCCCTGCAAAACGTCCAACAATTTTTTCTGCATGTCTTGTGGATTAATATCTGTGAGAAAACCTAATCTGCCACGATTGATGCCTAACACTGGGACTTGGTAATCAATGACATGTCGAGCAGCATTCAGCAAACTACCATCACCACCCACAACGATCACCAGGTCCACTGTTTTACCAATGTCCGTTTTAGACTTACAACTAATTTTTTTTCCGGGTGGTAGTAGTGCTTCGCATTCTTCGTTGAGGATCACTTCGAGTTTCTGAGCACAGAGAAAATCAATTAATTCAGTTAAAGTCCCTTTTAAGACGTCAGACGGAGCTGTTTTTCCAATCACCCCTATCTTTTTGAATGTTAACTTGCTCATAAGAACCCCTGTTCCTCAAAAAAGCCATTTTAGCATTCTTGACGAGACAGTGCTAAAATAGGAAAAATTTTTTATGGCCGGTTGTCTGGGCTGAGTATCGTATAAGCTTGAATAGAAAAATGGTTACTGAACGTTGTCAATTAGTCTTAAAAGTCCTAATCGAGGCATACCTCGCAACAGGAGCACCTGTGGGCTCAAAAACGCTCGCTGAAAAAGGGTGTTTGGGCTTATCGAGCGCCTCCATTCGCAATGTGATGGCAGAGTTAGAAGACTCTGGTATGATTGTATCCCCGCATCGATCAGCGGGTAGAGTGCCTACAGCTGCAGGTTTGCAGTACTTCTTAGACAATTTACTGCTGATAGATACCTTGACTCAGACCACCGTACGTCACATTGAACAGCAGCTCAATACAGAGCACAGCCATCAAACTTTGATTCAGACGATTCCCTCGATTCTATCTACCTTAAGCAATTGGGTAGGGGTGGTCACCGTGCCAAAATATCAGCAAATGGTATTGCGACATATTGAGTTTGTGCCTATTACCGCCAAAAAGGTGTTGGTGATTTTAGTGCTCAACGGATACGACATCCAAAATATCATGTTGCAATTGGACGTGCCATTTTCTACAGCGTCTTTACAGCAGGCATCCAATTACATTAACCATCATTTTTCAGGGTTGGGCTTGGAAGTCATTCGCCAGAAACTGTATCACAGTATGCAGTCTGATAAGCATCAATTTGATGAGGTCATGCAAACAGTGCTGACCATGGCAAAAGCCAGCCTGACCCCACTGACAGAGCAAGAAAAAAATACGGTCATGGTGTCGGACGAAGAGGGGTTATTCAGCTGTGTGCGTCATCAATCTATGGATGAGCTGCATCATTTGTTGACTGCATTTTCTCAGAAACAACAAATTTTAACACTGTTGGACGAATGCCTAAAAGGAGATGGCGTTCAGATTTTCATTGGAGAAGGTTCAGGGCAAGAGGCCTTAACTCAATGCAGCTTGGTTACCGCCAATTATTACTATGAGGGACAGGCAATCGGTGCATTGGGTGTGATTGGACCCATGCGGATGCGTTATGAGCAGGTCGTACCGGTCGTGGAGGCCACTGCCAAATTATTAAGCTCCGCCTTGAATTCTAACGAAACATATCCATAATACAGGCGTGATACTATTACGGGGAAGTTAGGAGATTAAATATGACTGACGAGTCAAATCAAGTAGAAACACCGATACCCACCTCTTTTGATGCGGCAAATCCTACCCCAGAGTTGGTAGAGAAGTTGAAAAAAGAGTTGGGGGAAGCCAAAGCACAAGCCCAGGAAAATTGGGATAAACTGTTGCGACGCGAAGCTGAAATCCAAAATATGAATAAACAGACGCAAAAGCGTGTGCAAGATGCACATCAATTTGCGATAGAAGGCTTTGTCAAAGAGCTGTTGGTGATTTTAGATACCTTTGAACGTGCATTGATGGCAAGTAATGAAAGCAATGCCTCATTAGAGTCCATGAGAGAAGGTATCACTTTAACACAAAAACAATTTGTGGATAGCTTAGCGCGTTTTGCCGTGACACCCGTGGTAGCAAAAGTAGGAGACCCGTTTAATCCTCAGTATCATCAAGCATTGACCACAATGGAAACGACGGATGTGCCAGCACAGCATATTATGGCCGTGGTTCAGACGGGCTATCAGTTGCATGGGCGTTTGGTCCGACCGACAGGGGTCATTGTTGCTAAAGAAGCAAAAATTTAGCACCGGCTGCAAGGATTAACTATTTTTAGAAGTTTGGGCTTGAAATCTGAAAAAGCGCCCCCAAGCTTACAACAATGAGATTAAATTATTAAGTAGTGGAGAAAAATTATGAGTTCATCGAAAAATACCATCATTGGGATTGACTTGGGTACCACCAATTCCTGTGTTGCAATTCTGCAAAATGGCGAGCCTCGCGTTATAGAAAACAGCGAAGGAGATAGAACTACGCCATCGATTGTTGCATATACAGAAGATGGTGAGCGCTTGGTCGGTCAGTCTGCAAAACGACAAGCAGTCACGAATCCAGAAAATACATTTATTGCTGTCAAACGTTTAATTGGCCGCAATTTCGATTCTTTAAATAAGAAAAGCCGTCTTTCTTATAAAGTCATTAAAGCTGACAATGGCGATGCGTGGGTACAAACCAAAGCCGGTGAAAAATTAGCACCACCTCAGATCTCTGCTCAAGTTTTAGCAAAGATGAAAAAGACAGCAGAAGACTATTTGGGACATGAAGTGACCCAGGCAGTGATCACTGTACCTGCATATTTCAACGATTCACAAAGACAAGCTACAAAAGACGCAGGACGTATTGCAGGGCTTGAAGTCAAACGTATCATTAATGAACCAACTGCCGCAGCGCTTGCTTATGGTATGGACAAAAAAGCAGGAGATTCTGTGATTGCAGTGTACGACCTTGGGGGTGGTACTTTCGATATTTCTATTATCGAGATTGCAGAGGTGGATGGTGAGCGCCAATTTGAAGTGTTATCTACTAACGGTGATACAGAATTAGGTGGCGAAGACTTTGACGAAGCAGTCATGCACTACCTCATCGATCAATTCAAAAAAGACACTGGTCTTGATCTTGGCAAAGATCCTTTGGCATTACAGCGCTTAAAAGAAGCTGCCGAAAAAGCGAAGATCGAACTGTCTTCGCGTGAACAAACAGACATTAACTTGCCTTATATTACTGCCGATGCCAGTGGTCCAAAGCATTTAAATCTTCGCTTAACACGTGCTAAATTTGAATCTTTAGTTGAAGCCTTAGTTGAGCGTACTTTAGCACCAAGCCGGATTGCAATGAAGGATGCAGGCAAGGCTAACAAAGACATCGATGCTGTTATCTTGGTGGGTGGCCAAACCCGTATGCCTCGCGTCCAAAAAGCAGTGGAAGACTTTTTTGGCAAAGCACCTCGTAAAGACGTTAATCCTGATGAAGCTGTGGCCATCGGTGCTGCCATTCAGGGTGCTGTGTTATCTGGTGATGTTAAAGACGTGCTTTTGTTAGACGTTACCCCGCTTTCTCTAGGTATTGAAACCATGGGCGGTGTCATGACTAAGCTGATTGAAAAGAACACCACCATTCCTACGAAAAAGGGCCAAGTGTTTTCAACCGCTGAAAACAACCAAACTGCGGTGACTATTCGGGTATTCCAAGGCGAAAGAGAGCAAGCAGCGATGAATAAATTGTTAGGTCAATTTGATCTAGCAAACATCCCGCCTGCAGCCAGAGGCACGCCACAGATCGAAGTCACCTTTGATATAGATGCCAATGGTATTTTAAATGTCTCTGCTAAAGACAAAGCCACCGGTAAAGAGCAATCTATTGTGGTGAAAGCATCTAGTGGATTGTCTGACGAAGAAGTTCGTGCGATGGTCAAAGATGCGGAAGAGCATGCAGAGGAAGACAAAGAGTTTCAAGCTTTGGTCGCGGTCCGCAATCAAGCAGACAGCTTGATGTATGCTACTGAGAAATCCATGGAAGATCTGGGTGAAAAAGTAGAAGGTCAAGAAAGAGGCCAAATTGAAGCTGCTATGGGTGATTTGAAACAAGCATTGAAGTCAAATGACAAAGCAATGATTGAAGCTAAAACCCAAGCCTTGTCTGTCTTGGCAAATAAACTATCTGAAAGACTGTATCAGGCAGGCGATCAGGCGCAAACTGCGCAGCCACAACAATCAGAATCCGCGAGCTCGACAGAAGATGTGGTTGATGCGGACTTTGAGGAAGTGAAAGACGAAAAGAAATAATCTAAAAACCTGGTATGATTGAAAAAACATATCAGTATTAGGTGAAAGCGGAAGTTCAGCGCAGAAAGGTTGTCTGAGGCAATCATTTCTGCGATTTTTTATGATAGGCAAAAAAAATGTCCGATGATTATTATCAAATACTGGGTGTTTCTCGTAGTGCTGCGGATACAGAGATTAAGCAGGCATATCGCAAATTGGCGAATAAATATCATCCAGATAAAAATCCAGACGATCCTACTGCTGAACATAAATTTAAAGAGGTCAAAGAAGCTTACGAAATCTTATCTGATAAAGAAAAAAGAAAAATTTATGATCAGTATGGAAAAGAGGCAGCTCAAGGACAAGGCATGGGCGGTGGACAAGGATTTCAGGGTGGTGGATTTGCTGACGCATTTGAAGATATTTTTAGCGACATTTTTGGTGGTGGGCGTCGTAGCGGTGGTGGTCAACGTCAATCACAGCGTCGAGGATCTGATTTACGCTACAATTTAGAGATTTCATTGGAAGACGCCGTGCGAGGCGCAACCATTAATATCGATGTGCCGACTTTTGTTGCTTGTGAAAAATGCAGCGGATCTGGTGCCAAACCTGGTTCATCAAAAACCACCTGCCAAACTTGCGCAGGTCATGGACAAGTTCGCATGCAGCAAGGATTTTTCTCAATTCAACAAACCTGTCCTACTTGTCATGGAGAGGGGGCTATGATTAAAGATGCCTGTTCAACGTGTCGTGGACAAGGACGGACACAGAAAGAGAAAACACTGAAAGTGACAATTCCTGAAGGCGTAGATACTGGGGATAGAATTCGCTTAAGCGGTGAAGGTGAAGCTGGTATGCATGGCGCACCTGCCGGAGACCTTTTTGTTGAAGTGCACATGAAGAAGCATCCTATTTTTGAGCGTGAGCAAGAAAATCTTTTTTGTGAAGTGCCCATTGATTTAGCCAAAGCAGCGCTCGGTGGTGACATTGAAGTGCCTACGCTAGAAGGACGTGTCAATTTAAAAATTCCTCCAGAAACTCAAACTGGCAAAGTATTTAGACTGCGTGGTAAAGGGGTAAAACCTGTACGCACACATCATAAGGGAGATTTGTTATGTCGCGTGGTCGTAGAGACACCAGTCAATCTCACGCGCGAACAAAAAGACATGTTAAAAGCATTTCAAGATACATTGAATAATAATGGTAAGCATCGCCCTAAAGAGTCACAGTGGTTCAATACAGTCAAGAAGTTTTTTGACAACATGCGATCTTAAAATCGCTACGGATATTCAATATGAAAATTGCCATTACGGGCGCACTGGGGAGAATGGGGCGCTCAGTGCTTGAGTCAGTCCAAGCGTGTTCTGACACAGTCTTATCTGTGGCGACGGTGCCAGTTGGTAGCCCTGCCGCAGGTAAGGATTATGGCGCTGCTTTAAATCTTGCACCCATTGGGATTGTCTTACAATCCCAATTAAATGATCAGTTTGATGTACACATTGATTTTACAACTCCGGAAGCCAGTTTGTCTCACGTAGCCTTTTGTCGTAAACAGGGCAAGGCTATTGTATTGGGCACCACGGGATTTTCTCCCGCACAGCAGACATTGCTGCAAGAGGCGGGTCAAGATTGTCCTATTTTTTGGAGCCCCAATATGAGCATTGGTATTTATGTATTGGAACAACTGGTTACTCAGGCCGCTACATTATTAAAAAATTTTAAAAATAAAGACATCGATATCCTTGATGTGCATCACCGACATAAGAAAGATGCGCCTTCTGGTACTGCCTTGAAATTAGGTGAGTGCATTGCCAAGACATTAGGGCTGGATTTGATGCAAGCCAAATTTGATGGGTTACAAGGACAGGCTCGACAGGAAAATAGTATTGGTTTTACTGTGAGACGCTCAGCGGAGATTGTTGGAGAGCATACTGCTATTTTTAATTTTCCGTCTGAACAAATACAATTATCGCATGTGGCGCACAGTCGCCAAGTATTTGCAGAGGGCGCTGTGCAAATCGCTCAATGGCTAAAAAATCAACCCGCAGGATATTACAGCATGCAAGATTTTATGGCACGATCGTCATAAAATTCAAAGCAGGTGAAGTGCATTAACCACGTAGAATAAGTCTGTAGCTGCTCAACAGCAAGCAAGCTTTCGGGTAGACACGGAGCAGGGTTTCAAGTAGAATAGGGCGGTTTATTTAGGTAGATAACAGCGTGTGAGTACATCCTTTAGAGGTGTGCACCAAGCGTACAAAGGGGGCTCAGTGTTACAACAAGCAACGTTGCTACTGGAAGATGGGACAATTTTTGAAGGGCAATCGCTAGGGGTTAAAGGATGTGTGGTTGGGGAAGTTGTTTTTAATACTTCCATGACTGGTTATCAAGAAATTCTAACGGATCCTTCTTATACGGAACAATTAATTACTTTTACCTACCCACACATTGGTAATGTCGGCACCAATACAGAGGACTATGAGTCTGCTCAAGTCTATGCCAAAGGTGCCATTTTTCAACAACCTATCCTAGCGACCAGTAACTGGCGCTCTGAATCCTCTCTCTCTGATTTCTTTCAAAAACATCAAATGGTTGCCATTTGTGGCCTAGATACTCGCGCTTTGACACGAAAAATTCGCGATCAAGGAGCGATGAAGGCATGTATTTACACTGCGCCTGAGTTTAGCAAACAAGATGCAGCCAAAGCGATTCAATCCTTTGCTGGTTTAAAAGGTTGCGATTTGGCTATAGAAGTTTCTACAGAAACCACCTATGAGTGGACTGAATCCCTTTGGCAGCAGGTGCCTGTATCACAAAAATTTCACGTGGTTGTTGTAGATTTTGGTGTAAAGCGTGCGATTTTGCGCCATTTAGTCGCTTTGGGCGCCAAGGTCACTGTGGTCCCGGCGACAACAGAATATCAAGCCATTCTCGCGCATGAGCCAGATGGCATTTTATTGTCAAATGGTCCTGGTGATCCAGAAGCTTGCACCTATGCTATCAAAACCATTCAGGCATTGTTTAAATCCCCTGTACCTATATTTGGTATTTGTCTCGGTCATCAACTATTGGGTTTAAGCTTTGGAGCAAAATGCCTCAAAATGAAATTTGGCCATCATGGCGCGAATCACCCTGTGAAAGCGTTGCAGACAAACCAAGTGCTGATCACAAGTCAAAATCACGGGTTTGCCATTGATGAGCAAACTTTGCCTGCGGAAGTAGAAATTACCCATCGTTCTTTATTTGATGGCACTTTACAAGGATTTAAGCACGCAGAGTTGCCCATTTTTAGTTTCCAAGGGCATCCAGAAGCGAGTCCTGGCCCAGAAGATGTTACGCCTTTATTTCAACAGTTTGCGGATTATATGCAACAGTATCAAGATGCGCGCTCTCACCCTGCCAACAAGGAAGCACTTCATGTCGAAACGAACTGATATCCAGCGTATTCTTATTATCGGGGCAGGGCCGATTATCATTTGGCAAGGATGTGAGTTTGATTATTCAGGTGTGCAAGCTTGTCGTGCATTAAAAGAAGAGGGTTACACCATCATTTTGGTGAACTCTAATCCAGCCACCATTATGACCGATCCAGATTTGGCAGATGCGACTTATGTAGAGCCTATTCATTGGCAATCGATTGAAAAAATCATTGAGCAAGAAAGACCGGATGCCATTTTGCCAACGATGGGTGGGCAGACAGCACTGAACGTGACTTTAGAGCTTTTAGAGCGCGGTGTGATTGAGAAGTATGGCATTGAATTAATTGGTGCCAATGCAGAAGCCATTCGTAAAGCAGAAGACAGGGATTTATTTCGCGAAAGTATGCGAAAAATTGGTTTAAAAATGCCACGCTCCTTAATGGCGCGCTCGATGGAGGAAGCAATCACTGCACAGGAAGCTATCGGGTTTCCAACCATCATTCGCCCCTCTTTTACGCTGGGTGGTTCAGGTGGTGGGATTGCGTATAATTCGGAAGAATTCATTGAAATCTGCACTCGCGGTTTGGAGTTATCACCCACCAAAGAACTGTTGATCGAAGAATCTGTCTTAGGTTGGAAAGAGTTTGAAATGGAAGTGGTGCGAGATAAGCAAGACAATTGCATCATCGTGTGCGCCATTGAAAATCTAGACGCAATGGGCATTCATACGGGAGACTCGATTACAGTTGCTCCCGCTCAAACTTTAACTGACAAAGAATATCAAAAGATGCGGAATGCATCGATTGCTGTGTTGCGAGAGATTGGAGTAGAAACAGGCGGCTCTAATGTGCAATTTGCTATCAACCCTAAAGATGGCGAAATGCACGTGATTGAAATGAATCCACGGGTGTCGCGCTCTTCGGCATTGGCCTCTAAAGCCACTGGTTTTCCAATTGCGCGTATTGCGGCAAAATTAGCAGTGGGTTATACACTAGATGAACTAGACAATGAAATGACATCAGGTAAAACGCCAGCTTCTTTTGAGCCTACGATAGATTATGTGGTTACTAAAATTCCACGATTTAATTTTGAAAAATTCCCACTGGCTGATGACACTCTAACTACCCAAATGAAATCCGTGGGCGAAGTGATGGCGATAGGGTCTAACTTCCAAGCCTCTTTACAAAAAGCAATTCGTGCGTTGGAAATTGATAAAGATGGTTTGGTATCAGTGGCGGATCAGTTACCAATCGCTGCCGGTAAAGACGAAGTTCGCAATGAATTGATTGAGCATCTACGTATCCCTAAATGTGACAGACTTTGGTATCTTGCCGAAAGTTTTAGACAGGGCTTAAGTTTAGAGGATATTCAAGAGTATTCTGGTATAGATCCTTGGTTCTTAGCGCAAATTAAAGATTTGGTAGACGAAGAGGAATCCTTACAAGGACTGACGCTTCCTAAACTCAGCGTAGCGCATTTGCGTCGTTTGAAACAAAAAGGATTCAGCGATAAACGCTTGGCGACTTTGTTGTCCGTGTCTGAAGCAACCATACGTGACTTGAGACAACAGCTAAATGTACGACCTGTATTTAAACGAGTAGACAGTTGTGCAGCAGAGTTTCAAACAGAAACTGCCTATTTATATTCCAGTTATCTCTCGGAATGTGAAGCATTGCCTACTAATAACAAAAAAATCATGGTATTGGGTGGCGGACCTAATCGCATTGGCCAAGGCATTGAGTTTGATTATTGCTGTGTACATGCGGCAATGGCTGCACGAGAGCTAGGTTATGAAGCCATTATGGTGAATTGTAATCCAGAAACGGTGTCAACAGACTATGACATTTCGGATCGATTGTATTTTGAGCCATTAACCTTGGAAGATTTATTAGCCATTGTGGATGTTGAAAAGCCAATTGGAGTTGTGGTGCAGTATGGTGGTCAAACACCACTCAGATTAGCACAAGCATTAGCCAATGCTGGGGTGCCCATTTTAGGGACAACACCGGATGCGATTGATAGAGCGGAAGATAGGAAAAAATTTCAACAACTATTGCATGAATTACAGCTCAAGCAACCTGCAAATGGAACAGTCACCTCGATAGAGGAAGGGTTGGCACTCGCTAAAACGTTAGATTTTCCATTGATCGTACGGCCTTCTTATGTCTTAGGGGGCAGAGCAATGGAAATTGTGCGTGATGAGTTCGAGCTTGTGAGCTATTTGACCACTGCGTTAGCGGCTTGGGGTGATAATCCGGTTTTGCTCGATCGCTATTTAGATAACGCCATTGAAGTTGATGTGGAAGCAGTCAGTGATGGTGAGACAGTGGTCATTGCAGGCATTTTAGAGCACATTGAACAGGCCGGTGTACACTCCGGTGATTCAACCTGCTGCTTACCGCCCTATAGTTTGAGTTTGGAGCTACAGCAGCAGTTAAAAGATCAAATGATCGCGATGACGAAAGCCTTACAGGTTAAAGGACTATGCAATGCACAATTCGCCATTTTAAATGATGAAATTTATGTGCTAGAAGTCAATCCACGGGCCTCGAGAACTATCCCTTTTGTTTCTAAAGCCACAGGTTATCCTTTTGCAAGTATTGCAATGAAAGCCATGTTAGGGCAATCTTTGGCAGAGCAAGGTGTGCTCAGCGTTAGCTTGCCGGATTATTTATCAGTCAAGTGCGCAGTATTTCCTTTTATTAAGTTTCCTGGATGCGATCCCATTTTAGGACCTGAAATGCGATCAACTGGGGAGGTTATGGGGATAGGTGATTCATTTGGGCTTGCTTATTGTAAAAGTCATTTAGCGGCCACAAATCGTGCAATTCCTAAAGAGGGCACTGCGTTTGTCAGTGTACGAGATGCTGATAAGCCCGCTGTTGTGAGTGTGGCTAAGCAGTTATTAGACATAGGATTTGAGCTGGTTGCTACGAGAGGTACAGCGCACTATCTACATCAGCAGGGTGTGCCCTGTAAACAGGTCAACAAAGTCATGGAGGGGAGACCCCATGTGGTTGATATGATAAAAAATAATGGCATACAGTTTGTGATTAATACGGCAGAAGGTCGAAAATCGATTGCAGACTCAGTGACGATTCGACGTAGTGCTGTACAGAATAAAATATGTTACTCCACGACAGTGGCTGGTGCTAAAGCCATGGTATCTGCCTTGGCATTTCGCAGTGCGCATTTTGTGAATACGCTTCAGACACTACACAAAAGGATTAAAAAAAATGACAAAATATCCAATGACAATTGAAGGTGCTGAGCTCTTACGTGCGGAATTAAAGCAATTAAAGTCAGTCGATAGGCCTAATGTCATTAACGCCATTGCGGAAGCGCGGGCCCATGGTGATCTGCGCGAAAATGCCGAATACCATGCAGCCAAAGAGCAGCAATCTTTTATCGAAGGGCGTATTAATGACATCGAGTCTAAGCTGGCTCAAGCTCAAATTATTGATATCAATACAATTCCACAAAATGGACGAGTTGTTTTTGGGGTCACTGTAGATTTAATCAATTTACAGGATGATACCAATGTGTCCTATAAAATTGTTGGGGATGATGAGGCTGATTTTAAAATTGGTAAAATCTCCATTAATTCACCCATTGCGCGAGCATTGATTAGTAAGCAAGAAGGGGACGTCGTAGTTGTATTTGCCCCGAACGGTGAAATAGAGTATCAACTTGATCAAGTGCGATATATCTAAAGGAAACTGTAACTGCGGCCCTCTGTGACCAGAGACCGCATGTTAAAAAACAAAACCCCGACTGGCGCTGCTCGGGATGGCAGAGTGCGTGAGGGGCCTCAGTGTGTTTGAGAGACTCCTGGCCTTGTTTGGAATAATATCTCTACACACTCTATATAAGTGATTCCCGTGAAAACGGGAATCCATTCTATGCAGCCGGTTTTATTTTTTATGATTAGCGGGCTGATTGTGTTTTTTGAACCAGATGGATACGTGTCCAATTGTATTCACTAGGGTGGCGTCATGGGTGACGCTGATATGATTCAGATATTGCTCTTTCAAGGCTTTATCTGCGGTTAACAGCTTGATTTTGAGTAACTCATGCGCAAGAAATTGTACCGCAATCTCTTCATCATGGGCTTCTTGTAAACCGTTATTACTGATGGTTACCAGGGGATGTAGCGCATGGGCCAGCTTCATCAAGTGGGTATATTTCGGATCATTTTTAGCAAGTCGTTTCATTTTTCTTTAAAACCCTGTTCAAAGTTAGTTTTCCCATGTAAAATGAGCGTGATATTTCGTACCTAATATAGATAGCGTATCGAGTTCAAGATAGATAGGGCGGGGGAAAGATCCCTTCTGCGCTTATTTTAACGAATTATTTAAGTAAGAGGAATAGCCTTTGTCTAGTTTCTCCAGCCAACGATGGTGTCAAAGACAAAAAAATGATCCCTATGTAAAACTGCGTCAAAAAGCAGGGTATCGTTCGCGCGCCGCTTTTAAACTATTGCAATTACACGAAAAATATCGACTGTTTTCACCTAATCAACGCGTGATAGACATTGGCGCTGCACCCGGTGGTTGGTCACAAATGTTAGCGCAGTGGATAGGACCTAAAGGGCAAGTCTTTGCAATCGATTGTTTACCCATGGATCCTTTGCCTGGAGTGCAATTTTTACAAGGGGACTTTACTGATCCAGATGTGCATGCACAGCTCTTAGCATTGATGCAAGATGTGCAGTTGGACTGGGTTGTGTCAGACATAGCACCTAATATTTCAGGAATACGCGCGGT
>JAHFQF010000019.1:17282-18571 GCA_023266435.1 Legionellales bacterium
TGGATCAAGCAAGAATGATGCATTTATGCGAGCTTTGCTTAGATTTGGCGCATACCGTGCTCAAGCCCAAAGGTGGGTTAATTGTAAAAATATTTCAAGGTGAAGGGTTTGACGAGTTTAGAAAGCAGATTTTACAGCATTTCCGACAAGTAAAAATTTTCAAGCCTGATGCGTCGCGCAATGAATCGCGAGAAATGTATCTCATCGCCAGAGACTATAATGTATAATATCTATTAATAGATTTAACAGTACAACATCCTGATGCGCATGCACTGTTTTAAAAGGGGTACGTTGTTGTGAACGACACGATAAAAAATTTAGCGTTGTGGCTTGTGATTGCATTGATCTTAATGTCGGTATTTAGCAACTTTGGGTATAATTCAAACAACCCAGTTAAGATGCCTTACTCTCAGTTTCTAGAGAAAGTGAAACAAGGGGAAGTAAAAAGCGTCACGATTGACAAACAATTGATTTATGGTGAAACAGCGGGGCAAGAACGCTTCACTACCTTCATGCCATTGCCTGATGTGTATTTATTGGACGATCTCTTAAGCAAAAATGTGCTTGTGAATGGCAAACAACCCGAAGAGAAAAGTTTGTTAATGAGTATCTTCATCAGTTGGTTCCCTATTATTCTATTCATCGGCGTTTGGATATTTTTTATGCGCCAGATGCAAGGAGGTGGTGGTCGTGGTGCCATGACTTTCGGAAAATCGCGCGCACGTATGCTCGGTGAAAATCAAATCAAAGTCACTTTTGCAGATGTGGCTGGGGTAGATGAAGCTAAAAAAGAAGTTCAAGAGCTAGTTGAGTTTTTGCGCGACCCTGGCAAGTTCCAACGTTTGGGTGGAAAAATCCCTAAAGGCGTTTTGATGGTAGGGATGCCTGGTACAGGTAAAACGCTACTTGCTAAAGCGATCGCAGGCGAAGCTAAAGTGCCGTTCTTTACCATCTCTGGTTCAGACTTTGTCGAAATGTTTGTCGGGGTTGGTGCCTCGCGTGTTAGAGATATGTTTGAGCAAGCTAAAAAACATTCTCCCTGTATTATTTTTATCGATGAAATTGATGCGGTAGGTCGTCATCGTGGTGCTGGCTTAGGTGGTGGTCATGATGAGCGTGAACAAACACTGAATCAACTCTTGGTCGAAATGGATGGTTTTGAAGGCACAGAAGGTGTTATTGTCATCGCAGCCACTAATCGTCCTGATGTCTTGGACAAAGCGTTATTGAGACCTGGTCGTTTTGATCGTCAAGTTGTTGTTGGATTACCGGACTTGATTGGTCGTGAG
>JAHFQF010000176.1:0-754 GCA_023266435.1 Legionellales bacterium
GTGGAAACAAGATAACGTCTTTAATCGAGTGCGTATCGGTAAAAAACATGACCAAACGGTCAATACCAATGCCCTCACCTGCCGTAGGCGGCAGCCCATACTCTAATGCCATCACATAGTCCGCATCGTAGATCATCGCCTCTTCGTCACCGTGTGCCTTTTCATCGGCTTGAGCACGCAAACGTGCAGCCTGATCTTCCGGATCATTGAGCTCTGAAAACCCATTGGCAATCTCTTTACCGCCAATGAATAACTCAAAACGATCAGTAATCGTTGGGTCTTGATCGTTTTTTCGGGCTAATGGAGAGATTTCTGTTGGGTACTCAGTAATAAAAGTAGGATACGCTAATTCACTTTCTACTGTTTCATCAAAGATCTCAATCAAGATCTTACCTGGTCCCCAGCTGTCTTCAACTTTGATATGCAATTCCTTAGCAAACTGCACCATGTAATCCCGCTCATTGGCTTTGGCAATATCAAAATTAGGATTATGTTTTTTTACCGCTTGCTTGACAGACAGTCGAGCAAAAGGCTGGCTTAAATCAATGTCGTTACCTGCATAAGAGACAACCAACGTACCCAAGACTTTTTGCGCTAACGCGCGAAATAACTCTTCGGTTAAATCCATTAAATCAATGTAATCTGCATAAGCCTGATAAAACTCAATCATCGTAAACTCGGGATTATGTCGAGTTGACAAGCCTTCGTTTCTAAAATTTCGATTACTTTCAAAAACGCGCTCAAAACCACCTAC
>JAHFQF010000176.1:764-4640 GCA_023266435.1 Legionellales bacterium
AGGTGAAATACGCAAAAATAATGGAATATCCAATGCATTATGATGCGTCATAAACGGCTTTGCATTCGCACCACCCGCTAATACCTGCATCATCGGGGTTTCCACTTCTAAAAATTGGCGCTCAATGAAAAATTCGCGCAATGCTTGAATTAATTTGACACGAGTTTTAAAAACATGACGGGCTTTTTCATCCATGATCAAGTCCACATAACGCTGACGGTACTTGATTTCCTGATCTTGCAGGCCATGATACTTATCTGGCAAGGGGCGCAAAGACTTGGTTAATAATTCTATCTGCTCTACACGTACAGTGAGCTCACCCGTTTTGGTCTGAAACAACACCCCTTTCACACCAACAATGTCACCAATGTCCCATTTTTTAGTTTCTTCAAACACGTCGGCGGGTAACCATTCTTGTTTCAAATAGACCTGCATGCGACCTGACATATCTTGTAAACTCAAAAAGCTGGCTTTACCCATCAAACGCTGCATCATGATGCGACCTGCAATAGTCACAGAGACGGGGGACTGGTCTAAGGCCTCATTGGACTGTGCTTGATATTGTTGATGCAACTCAGCAGCCAAATGACAACGCTTAAAATGATTTGGAAACGCTTGGGTGGCCTCACGCCATTGTGCTAATTTTTCACGTCTCACACGCACTTGTGCGTTATCCTGTGTTTCATTCATCTCAGTGGTGCATTCTGTCATGTTATAAACCCTGTTTTAAACTTTCCATCATGAATTCTGTCAGAGGTTTTCCCCCATCGAGTACTGTTTGTGTGTTGGTAAATTCTAAGCCTGTACGCAAATCTTTAATACGCGCATCATCCAATACATAAGAGCGAATTTGTGAACCCCATCCTATGTCTGACTTCGTATCCTCTAACGCTTGCTGTACTTCTCGTTTTTTACGCATTTCTAATTCATATAGCTTGGCTTTGAGCTGACTCATCGCTTGGGCTCTATTTTTATGTTGAGAGCGATCATTTTGGCACTGCACAACGGTGCCGGTTGGCAAGTGGGTTATGCGAATTGCAGAATCTGTTTTATTGACGTGCTGTCCACCAGCGCCCGAGGAGCGATAGGTATCAATGCGTAACTCAGCAGGATTCACCACAATCTCTACATTATCATCAATGATGGGAGAAATAAAAATGGCAGCAAAGGATGTGTGGCGCCGATTACCAGAGTCAAAAGGTGACTTTCTGACTAGTCGATGCACCCCTGTTTCTGTACGCAACCACCCAAAGGCATGATTGCCCTCAATCTTTAAGGTGGCGCTTTTAATCCCAGCCACGTCTCCTGCTTGGCTCTCTAGCAAGGTCACCTGAAACCCTTGGTGCTCCGCCCAGCGCGTATACATACGCAGTAGCATCTCAGCCCAGTCTTGAGCCTCGGTACCTCCGGAGCCTGACTGCACCTCCAAGAAGCAGCTCTGGGCATCCATCTCGCCACAAAACATGCGTTGGAACTCTAACTCCTCGATAAGCACCTTCAGTGGCTCTGTTTGCACAGTGAGCTCAGCAAAAGCCTCCTCATCGTCCTCTGCTTCAGCCATCTCCAGCAAGGCTTTTGAATCAGACAAATCCACTTTCAGCATGTCCAGCTTAGTCACGACTTGCTCGAGACCCGCTTTTTCTTGATTCAGTGTTTGTACTTTTTCGGGATTTTGCCAGGTTTGGGCAGACTCTAATTCCAGCAAAATTTCTTCTAAACGCTCTTTTTTGACCTCAAAGTCAAAGATACCCCCGGAGGGCTTGTGCTCTTTCAGCAAGATCACTCAGTAATTGATGTAATGCATTGGTTTCCACGACGTATCCCTATTACTTTGTCACGCTGCACAATTGTACGAAATTTCATGGAAAATAAAAAGGTATCTTACTTAAGATGTGTTTCAAGCACAATCACCCAACGAGAAAAACAAAAACAGTTGCAATTTTCAGACAAATCATGGAAGTATGGTTAGGAAGGTGCATTTTGATTAAGGAATATTAAAATACGCGCTTTATCTACCCAAGGCGATTTGATTGTAGGCTAAGCATCGAGTCGCAAGCAACTGAAAATGTAGGGGCAGGCCTTCAGTGCCAACCCGCCATGCGAGCTGACGATGACAACACCACCCTAAATCAAATCGAGAAGAGTATAGAAAGACGATGCTGAACCTCTCATGGATTGAACAAGGAAGATCTTCATGGCACGGACAAAGAAAACGGAAGACAAAGAGTTTAAAGTAAAAAAAGTATCATCACCTGACCTCGCAAAGAAAAAAAGCAGCTCCAAAAAGAGCGAAGCTAAAAAGAAAGACGCTAAAAAAATCGAAGTGAAACCTGCTGCTGTGGCTCGCACCTATGGTGAAGCAGATCAAATTGTTTTAAGTCAAAATGAATTTTTCCGGTTTGCACCTAACCCTGAGAAAGTAGCACATGCGATCATTCGCTCTTCAAAAAAAGGAGGCAAAACAATCCTGACAGCCTCTCAATATAAAGCGCCCATTCAAAAAGACAGTGATCGCACACTTGAAATCCCCTCTGATATGGCAGCCCCCCCACTGATTAGACCATTAAAAGACATTGAAAAAATAGATCGTTTTGGCCAAGCGCGTTTTAGAGCGAGAACTCCAGACACGGGCACCGCTATGTTTGCTACGCGGTCAGAGAAATTAGAAATTGATGGTGAGGAAGCAACACTTGCTTTTTTTTCTCCATTACCCCCAACGGCCAAAGGTGCTGAACCTTTTTGGGGTTCTGAAAAAAAATTAGAGTTTTTTAAAGAAACGGCTACTCCTGCAGCAAAAAGAGCTTGTCTTTCAGCAGGCGAATGCTCTACTTTAGATGACAGTGTGCATAAAATACTAGAAACAGAGGTGCATTATCCGTCTGTGCATGCAAGAGATGGTGAAAAGCGATCCATATCCCAAAATCAAGTCATGGGGAATATCAGTGCTAAAGACACCGTTGAGGCCTTTCATCATGAGCACGAAGACGTCATGAGTGCTGAGCTAACAAAAGTGATGCAAAACAGTTATGAAGCACCTTTACGGGATGCTTGGGGCTCTCAAAAAAGGCCTGAGTGGTTGCATATTAACGCGCATAGTTTAATGCCACAGGCAGAGGACCCTCAAGTCCCAGAAAATCTAGGTGCAGCACCTAAATGGGCTAATAGTAAAATGATGGTTCCCGAACGCACAGTCAAATGGAACGCTTTTAATCGCCCAGACAGCGAAGCTAAATTAGAGGGCGATTTTACGATGCTACATGGCACTCACGTTGCTCAAGATATTCAATTTGATGTCACCTTAAAAGAACATGGTAAAACCGTTAAAATGAAGCAACATTTAAATCCATGGGCACCCTATCCTATTTATGCAACGGGATCAGACATTGCGCAATCTGTGCTAGTTACACACAGCATTCTTCAAGACACTGCTGCTGATGTTCAAGTGGTTGCAGGTGTCGTCGCAGCAGAAGAAAAAGCAGCGCCAGCATCTAAGAAGGACTCGTTATTGCAGACTGTTTTCCCTAAACGCACAAAAGAAGCGTATCTTCAGGGACCCTCCAAAAAAGCATGGCAATCTTCTTTGCCAGAAGCACACGCTGATTCGTTTGTTGATGGCAGGTTTCACATTCCAGGGACAATTGATCCGGAAAATTACTTGGCCAGCTCGCCTCCAGGTATTTTTAGTCATTTCCCCGCTGGTCGCCGATCGAAAAAACAAAATCATAAGCTTTCTCATGAGACTGAAGCACCAGCAGAAGTGCATCGTAAAGTTTGATCTTGCCCCGGTATTCCGGACACCCTACTAAGCTAGTATAATCTAGCGAAGAGAGGTGTAACATGACTGACAAAATCAGGAAAAAATATAGCGCTCAATTC
>JAHFQF010000177.1 GCA_023266435.1 Legionellales bacterium
TTTCTCAACCAGCTGTTGACGATAGGTGACGGTTCCTGCCGAGGGTTTTAATAGCCCTGCGATGATACGTAATAAAGTAGATTTACCACAACCGGAGCGGCCAATGAGTGCGACAATTTCGCCTTCATGTAAAGTAAAACTGACATTATCAATGACTAATAAATTTTGACCTTCTAGTGTTTTGAAGGTTTTTTGAATATTTTTTAATTCAAATAGAACGGTATCTTTCATGTTGTACTTTCCATTCGATAGCGAGTTTCAGCCAAATTATATAAACGTCTCCAGACTAACCGATTAATAATAGTGACCAATAAACACATGATACCGATTCCAAGGGCAATTCTGGGGAAATCACCTTCTGCAGTTGCTTTTGCAATGTAGCTCCCCAAACCAGCCACATAGATTTCTTGATCACCCCATTTGAGTACATCTGCGATGATACTGGCATTCCAGCAGCCACCAGCAGCTGTGATAGCACCTGTAATATAATAGGGGAAGAGCGCAGGTAAGATAATACGTTTCCACCATAACCAGCCTTTAATGCCATAGTTTTGTGCGGCATAACGTACCTCGAGTGGTAGTGACTGAATACCCGCGATGACGTTAAATAAAATATACCACTGTGTGCCCAAAATCATGAGTGGTGTGCTCCAGAGATCAGCATTCACTTTATAGGTAATGATCAGCATCATGAGTAAGGGGTATAAAATGTCTGCAGGAAATGCGGCAGCAAATTGAGCAATTGGCTGAGCCACTTTAGAAAACTTAGGATTGAGGCCAATGAAGGTGCCTATGGGGACCCAAATGAGACTCACCAGCACGATTAAAAAGCTGACTTTACATGCAGTAATCAAGCCAAAGAACAGTACTTGCTTCGCCTCTGATAAACTGACGTGATGGGACAGGAATGTCCAGAATAACCACAAAGAAGCAAGCATCCCTAATATAACGCTGATCTGAAAGAGCAAGATACTGGTTGTTTGTAGCGCTTTACGCATTTTAATAGGTATGTGATTTTTGCGTTTGGGCAGCTGAATGTTAATGATTGTATTTTTAATATCCAATAAAAATTGATTCAATTTTCGGACTAGCAGAGAGCGTTGTAGATAATTTAAAAACCAGGTACCTTCATAATCCACTTCAATGTTGGGTTCGGGTTTAAAACGCTCTGACCACGTCAACAGTGGTCTAAAAATTAATTGGTCATACAGTAAAATAATTAAAAACATGGCCAAAACAGCATAACCAATTGCTAAGCTATTTTGTTGTAATAAAGCGATATGGATATAAGAACCAATGCCGGGCAGGGTGATGTACTGGTTATTGACAGAGATAGCCTCTGAAGCCACCACAAAAAACCAGCCCGCAGACAAAGACACCATGGTATTCCAAAGTAAACTGGGCATGGCGTAAGGCACCTCAATACGCCAAAATTTTTGCCAAATGTTCAATTGGAAGATTGCCGCAGTTTCTCTCAGATCTTTAGGTAGTGTTTTCAGTGATTGATAAAAACTTAAAACCATGTTCCAAACTTGAGAAGTAAAAATAGCAAATACAGCCGCACACTCAGGACCTAATTGACTGCCTTGAAAAAGTCGCACAAAAAATAAAATAGAAATAGACTGAAAACCTAGAATGGGTACGGATTGCATGATATCAATAAACGGAATAATCACGCGCTCTGCTTTTTGATTTTTGGCAGCGAGAGTCCCAATGCTGAACGTGACTATAAATGAGAAAAACAAAGCAAGAGCCATGCGCACGACAGAGTTCAAGGCATAATGTGGTAACTTCCAAGGATCTAAAGAGATAGGCAGTTGTTCCCCAAGATGATAACTACCAATCATGTTTTGCGTGCCCAAGGCAAGTGCAGTCAACACACCAAATACCAGCAATAGAATAATGCCGTCCAATGCACTGAATGATCTGGGTTGAGAGGATTTCGGCACTTTGTAGTATGGTTTGTCAGACATGATACATACAAGCAAAACAATAATACTTAAGTATAACCGGAATTGTAGTCACCTTCCTAGGATATGGTTGAAATCTCAAAAGTAACGGGTCAACACGTAGCGCATTGGGTTATTTGATAGCATCATCTCCTGATTTGGATGATTCCTACGGAAAATTGACCTAGTGCCATGGATATAAAGGGGGGAAACCCAAAAAGTTAGCTTAATAATTTAAAAATGCTATATATTGAACATGATCACAATACACTCGCCTCATTTTCCCGTATGGATGCTGCGCTGTAGCATGCTGGCAGTGATTGGTTTTATTTTGTACGCTGGCTTTTATCCGTTTACTCCTTTTGTTACCCCCACCCAAGGTATTTGGGAAGTATTGTATTTTAATGCTGTGCATAAGGTTTTCCTATTTGATATTCTGCAGAACTTATTATTTTTTCTGCCCTTGGGTTTCATCGCGACGCTTTATTCAGTAGCGATCAGCAAGCGCATCCGCTGGCCATTCATTTTGCTCTTAGGCTTATGCTTAAGCGCTTTTGTAGAAATTACCCAAAGCTATCTACCCATGCGAGTGCCATCCTTATTAGACATTGTCTTAAATGCGATCAGTACAGGATTTGGGATCTGGGTTTATCTGGGGATGACTCTAGGCACAGGGGCTTTGCCTACCGGACAGCAGCTGAAACTCGGTGCATTGTTACTTTGTTGGCTCTTGAGCCAAGTAGCACCCTGGTTACCCAGTTTGCACCCTTTACAGTTGCAATACAGTCTACATCACACAAATGAATACACTCAGACATGGCTGAGCATGTGGCCAGATATCTTAAGTTACAGCTTGCAAGGATTACTATTGATCTGGTTATGTGATTGCCTCAGCCAGAAACATGCGCAAAAAATGATGGCCTGCATTTTACTATTATTTTTTGTTGGACAGGTGATTACAGTAGGACACCAATTGCAAGCAGCACCTTTAATTGGACTATTACTCGCAGCGTTGCTTTCTCAATTTAAAAAGATCGCCTGGATCTTATCGATTACGGCTTTACGTTTGATCTTAGGCATGAGTATTGCGTTCATGAGTTTAATCATTAGGCCTTGGCAGATAGCAATTTCTTTAGAAGAGACAGTTTACATAGTGTATCTGCAATGTTTTTTTTGGGGAGGTTGGCTGTTATTAGGCACCTTTTCAGAGAGACGTTGAATACATGAAAAGAGTATGCTACGTTGAGGAAGTAATTAATTTTTAACGACGGAGATTAAGAAATGTTACGTATGAAACCAGATACCAACCCACCCCAGACTGCGCAAGATATGCTTGAAGACGGCCAAACATTGGATCGGAGCTATCTTTTTACACGCTAAACCCGGCTATTGTCCTTACCTTGCCTCCCAATCTAAAAAAGCCCAAATAGATACTACAAGTGAGCAAGCCGTCGCTGAGCAGGCTTTACAGTCCTTGAACCAACAATTTCTAGAAACCCACCATGCAGCAGCACAATCCACTGCGATACAGATTGATTATGTTTTGATCTATCAGTTAGACGAGTTATCACTGTGGCAAAAGCAGGGTGATACTTATCAAAAAATCCAAGTAGCCGTTCCCACGGCCAATCTACATTACAGTCGATTGAAGCAGATGGCACATATTCCCGTGCTCGTGACAACACTCATAGAGACGTATGTGCATGACCAACAAGCACATGCAGCTTGCCTATTGCAATTGGATAGAGTGTCGCAAGCTTGCATGCAAATCCTAAAAGGATTACCTAGTTTGTTTGCAGGCCAAGATTTAATGGGTCAACAGTTATTGATTACTCACACGACCGACATGATTGAGTTGCTGAGACAGTCTCAATCGAAAGCGGAGTGGGCGCACTTGCAAGAGTCCTATATCAAAAATACACAACCGCTATTATGGGAAAATAGCAAACGCGCGACGGAGACACAATTACAAGTTTTGGATGCGCTCATGGACGAGTGGGGGGTTAAGCCAAAACTAGCGGGCAGTAGAACGGTGATAGTCAGTCCACATGGCCCTAAAGTAGGTAGAATCGAAGCGCAATATTTCAATAGACTGTACCAGGAAACGCTAGGGTTGCAAAAAGTTGAAGATGATTGGGTTTATCATATTGAAATGTTACCCGCTACCCTGGCTACTGTGGATACATTGACGGATCTCATTCAAGGATTTTTATTAGGTTCGGAGTTAAATAAAAGCATAGGCCAAAATCTCTTAGGTGATAGCCAAGGCATGTTCAGTGATATTTTAAAAGAATATGCGAAACCTGTTTTAGATCGGCTTTTTGCTAAATCAAAAGAGAGCAGGTTAGTACTCCAATAAAAGAGAGATATTACACCTGATAGAGGTTTGAGCTGCGGCGATTGATCCGCCGTATGGCTACTGTTAAGATGAGGCGTCTGACGCAGCTGGCTCACAGCTAATGTCATTCCACTAACATAAAACGGACTTATAATCTCAAACTGGGAACCAGTCATGGAGTTTGGAATTTTTTTGTTCCAAAAAGACTGACTTGATCGACACTATATGGATGCTTTAATTATGCCAATTAGTATGTTAATAACCTTTATCATTTATTTAACGGCGGTTGTTTTAGTTGGCATCTTTGCTTACAAAGTAACAATGAACCTTTCTGACTTTG
>JAHFQF010000178.1 GCA_023266435.1 Legionellales bacterium
AGTTATTAGCCCAGTTGCAAATCGTAGAAACAATTTGCCAAGAAGTGTCGTTAACTCAATTTGAGCAATTGACACTGGCTGCTTTACTTTTTTTTAAAGGTTGTGAACCCGATGGTATTGTTTTAGAAGTGGGCTTGGGTGGTGAGTTTGATGCGGTGAATTGTGTAGAGGCGGATGTGGCAGTGATTACAAGTATTGACTATGATCACATGCAATGGTTGGGTCCGACTTTAGACGACATTGCGCGAGCGAAATCAGGTATTTTTCGGCCGCATCAACATGCGGTAGTGAGCCAGCATGCGGCTCACCCTGTGATCTTGGACACTGCGAAACGCTTGGGTGCCATATTACATCAAGAGGGGCATACTTTTACGCACGATGATATTCCAACAAAACCGGCCTGGTTAGAAATGCATAATTTGTCTGTCGCCATTAAGGCCATGCAACTAGCCTGGCCAAATCGTTTTGAAAACACAGACATATTGGCAGCCGGTGTAGCGCAGACTCATTTAGCAGGGCGCTTAGAGATAGTAAGTCAAAAACCACTGATCTTAGTCGATGTGGCGCATAATGTGCAAAGTGCAGCTCGCTTAGGTGCTTGGTGTGATAGCCATCCTGTCGCAGGGACACGGCATGTATTGTGGGCCAGTTTAAAAGACAAAGAAATGGAAAAAATCGTTCAGGCGGTGCAGCATAGTAATGATCACTGGTGGATTGCGCCTTGTACATCAAAGCCAAATCCCAGAGCAGCTTCTGCGACAGAATTAGAATCAGTCGCTGTAAATTGCGGCTTGTCTTATACCAGATTAGAAACACCGGCCGAAGCTTTTTCACAGGCATTAGCGGGCTTAAAATCGGAAGACAGATTAGTTGTTTTTGGTAATTTTGAGTGGGTAGGGCAATTTCGACACACTCTATTAGAACGGCAGCATTCTATGCCTGCCTCACTTTGCTTTTAGGAAAAGGTCGTCATTGCGAGGAGGGTACTCCCGACGCGGCAATCCAGCAACCGAAGCCTGGATTGTTTCCCGCCACGCTATGCTGCGCGGTCGCAGCAAGCATTATAAGGCGAGCGCCCTCTACTTTCATCTTGGAACGAGTATCTATAAAATCAAATGGGTAATGAATAGTCAAAGCAATTGAGAAAGCCAGAGGAGGTTATAAATGGAAAGACCCCTAAAAGAAAGATTGTTAGGAGCGTTAATTTTAGTGTCATTGGCTGCCATTTTTGTGCCGATGTTATTTGACGAGCCGCAGACTGGACAAGTCACGTTAGCGAGCAGTGAATTGCCTGCTGCGCCCAATTGGGCGGAATCTGCAGTGGAGTTTACTGTACCGGAAGCAATGCGCACAGCGCCTAGTACGGCAGCCGAGTTAAGTACGCCTGCACAGATGTCAGCACCTCCTGAGCAAGTGACAGCAGTCAGTGCAGAAAAAATAGCACCATTGGCTGAAGAGCTTGAAGACAGCATGGCGAGCAGCGGACCAGTCTTAGAGCAACCGCCCCAACATGTTGCAAATACAGTACAGGTGTTGCCTATAGCGCCTGCGCCTACATTTACACCGAGTACTGCTACCGTAGCGACCGCTACTCCTAAAAAGCAAGTGACTACTCCAGCGACGGCAGTTGCCGCCATTCCTACCTTGGAAAAACCCGAAGCCTATGCCGTACAATTAGCGACGTTCTCTAATAAAGAGAATGCCAAAGTATTGATGGAAAAGTTACGTGCCAAAGGGTATGACGCGTATGTGCGTGATGCGTTTGGGGATGGGCGCCGTATGCGTGTTTTAGTAGGGCCGCGCATTGAAAGAAAAAATGCAGAGCAATTACGTGATAAGCTATCTACAGACTTTGCGTTAAATGGTTTTATTATTCCGTATCAACCCATTGAAGGGTAGTGGCATATATACTGATTCCACTTTGAAGTTAGGAGTTCGTCTGGACTCAACAGACGTCATTGCGAGGAGGGTACTCCCGACGCGGCAATCCAGCAACTGCAGCCTGGATTGCTTCGCTGTGCTCGCAATGACGACATTTGCCTAAAAGCAAAGTAGAACGAGTATGTATTTTAGTATTCGAGAAAATTTACAGGAAGGTATTGGCATGAATTCACTGGATTGGTTTTTGCTCAGTTTTTTAGGATTGGGACTGATTTTAGGGTATGCGCGGGGTACATTAAAAGAGTCGATTTCCTTGGCTTCCTGGGTGATCGGATTGTATTGGGCAGACATGAAGACTGGTTGGGTATTGAGCAAGCTGCCCGTTTGGACGCAAAATTTTAATTTGTTGATAGCCAAAGGATTAATCTTATTGGCATTTTTGATTGCAGCTATTTTTATACGATGGCTGGTTGCTGTGTTATTAAGTGATATTAAAAAAACACAAGGCAGCCGTTTCATTGGTATGTTTTTGGCGCTCATTAAGCAGTGGATGGTCATCACTGTTGGTGTCATGATCGCCAGCTTCAGCGTGCTTTCAGAGACGGATGGATGGAAAAACAGTGTTTTGATGGCGCAAGTGATGCCCAGTCAGGCTATTTTAGCGCAACACATTAGTGATGAGACGCGAGCAGCTTTATCAACCTTGTCTGCCATTAAAGTGTCTTGGCAATCTGAAACTAATGGCTAAGTTTAACCCCTTTTGTTATCCCTGTCCCCGATCGAGTCGAGGATAAACTCCGACAGGGATCTATTTTAAAAAAATATCCAAATTTAGGAGAAAGACATGTGTGGTATCGTAGGTGTTTTGGCTAAACAGCCAGTGAATCAATTGTTGTTTGATACATTGACGTTATTACAACATCGAGGCCAGGATGCAGCTGGCATTTTAACGGCAGATGAGCGTGGCCGTTTTTGTTTACGCAAAGACAACGGCTTGGTGCGTGACGTATTCCGTATGCGGCATATGAAGCGTTTGCAAGGAAATATTGGCATTGGTCATGTGCGTTATCCGACGGCAGGTACGTCTAGTGTGGCAGAAGCACAACCTTTTTATGTGAATTCTCCTTATGGGATTGCATTGGTTCATAATGGTAATTTAACCAATGCAGAAGAACTCAAAGCCGCATTGAGCACGGTGGATTTTCGACATTTAAATACTAACTCTGACTCTGAAGTGATTTTAAATGTATTTGCGTCGGCGCTGTATCAACAACGGTTGATGCGTCAAGCAATTCCTGAGGATTTATTTAAAGCATTAGAGTCGGTGTATGCACGTTGCCGTGGCGCTTATGCCGTGGTGATGTTGATAGCAGGGCAGGGCATTTTGGCATTTCGCGATCCGCATGGCATTCGGCCATTAATTTATGGGCGTAATGCACACAATGAATGGATGGTTGCCTCAGAAAGTGTGGCATTAACTGCGCATGACTATGAAATCATAGGTGATGTGCAGCCTGGAGAAGCTATTTTCATTGATAATCAAGGTAAACTCCATCAGCAGCAAATTGTGCCCTGTGTAGAGCACACGCCTTGTGTTTTTGAATATGTATATTTCGCGCGGCCTGATTCTATTATTGACAACATTTCAGTGTATAAAGCCAGGCGTAATATCGGTCAAAGACTGGCTAAGCAAATTCAAGATGAATGGGTCAATCACGACATTGATGTTGTTATGCCAATCCCTGAAACCGCGAGAACTGCAGCGATTAGTCTGGCAACCACATTAGGCCTGCCCTTCAGAGAAGGTTTTGTAAAAAATAGGTATATTGGTCGGACCTTTATCATGCCCGGTCAAGCGGTGCGCCGTAAATCAGTAAAACAGAAATTAACACCATTGGAGTTGGAATTTCAGGATAAAAATGTTTTGTTGGTGGATGATTCGATTGTACGCGGAACGACGTCAAGGGAAATTATTCGCTTAGCAAAAGCTTCTGGTGCAAAAAAAGTGTATTTTGCTTCGGCAGCGCCAGCAATTCGCCATGCCAATATTTACGGTATTGATATGCCGGTACAGCAAGAGTTGATTGCCTATGATCGAGATGTGGCTGCTATTGCCGATAAGATTGGTGCAGATAAATTAATTTATTTGAGCTTACCCAATTTAATTTCAGCTTGTCAGGAAGGTAATTCTAAAATTAAAAAATTTGAATGCAGTGTTTTTGATGGTGAGTATGTGACTGGTGACGAAAGTGCGTATTTGCAGCAAGTGGCCATGCGTCGTCAAGATGCTAATAAGACTCTGGATTTAAGCGCACCAGAGCATACAGTCGGATTATATAATCCAGATTACGAGTAGCCTCACTCCCATGATGTTTAAATGGTTAGGCCTATTCTCTGATGGTAGGCCTATTGTTGAAATCTTCCATCGCTTTTAAAATCACGATTTCTTGTTGATTGTTTAAAGTTACAGAGGCAGTCTGATCATCCGTCACGCGCTTGTAACCAAATAGTATTTTATTTGCGTCGCGGCGCTCTGTAAAAATGACTGTGTCTGCTTGATCAGGATTTTTTAAGGATTCATTGAGTTTGTCTATAGTCGATTAAAATTCAAATGATCGCACCTCTAAAGGCTAAATCTACGGCGTCCGCAAGAGAGAGACACTGAGAAATAATGCTTTTTATTTTTGATTTCAAATTGGCCCAAAATTTTTC
>JAHFQF010000179.1 GCA_023266435.1 Legionellales bacterium
ATTGCCTGTTTTGCTTACCTAAGGATCCAGAGAAAGAAACTTGGACTGGAGAGCGCATTGGTACCGCCGCCGCCAAACAAAACTATGGGGCAGATGAGGCCTATGACCTAGAACAGCTGCCTCAAAAAATGGCAGCGTGGCTGAAAAAGGCTAAACCTACACTGTGGATGTTACATCAGGAGATAGAAGGTAAGCGTCAACCCGTAGAGATTCATGCGCGCCTGACCAAGATCTGCGCGCAAGCAAAACGCCAGTTTCCTAAAGCTGATCAGATTCACGATCTGACCCCCGCCTTAGAAAGATTAAGAGATACCAAAGATGCCTATGAGTTAGCGCAAATGCGGGAAGCCGCAACAGTCTCTATGCAAGGGCATGTGCGTGCTTGGCAAACATTAGCAACTTGCTCCGAATCCCATGAGACGCGTCTACAAGCCCAGCTCATGCGTACGTTTTTATTGCATGGCAATAATCATGGATTGGCTTACCCCTGTATTGTCGCTGGTGGTAATCGCGCCAATACTTTGCATTATGAGGCCAATGATAAAGCACTGACAGCCGGGGAGTTGGTCCTGATTGATGCTGCTGCTGAAACCAAAGAAGGCTATGCCTCAGACATTACACGCACCGTACCTGTGAATGGCCACTTTACGTCGGCCCAAGCAGAGGTTTATCAACGGGTCCTAGACATTCAAAAAGTCTTGATCGATATGTGCGTGCCAGGGGCTAACTTTTATGAGATTCAAAGAAAAATGGTCACCATGGCCACTCAGGCTTTGTTGGACTTTAAGATATTACACGGAGATCTAGATGCGCTGGTTGAGTCAAAAGCCTATCGTAAGTATCTGCCCCATGGGTTTGGGCATTGGATAGGCTTGGATGTCCATGATCCCATACCGTATCATCATGATCCCGCTGAAAAACCTTTAACGCTGAAAGTCCAGCCGACTGTGTTATCTAGCCTAATTTTGCATGTGCGCCAAGGGATGGCTTGGTTACATGCTGCTTTGCGACGCTTGCTGAGATTGCCGGTAGAGGCGGCAGCTAAAGACAAGCTGAGTGAAAAACCCCGGGGTCGAGCTTTAAAAGAGAATCACGTCTTAACCGTAGAGCCAGGGTTGTACTTACCGCTGAATGATACCGCCATTCCTGAGCAATATCGGGGAATTGGGATCCGGATTGAGGATGTGGTCTTGGTGCGTAGAGAAGGGGGGCCTGAGATTTTAACGTCGGCCTTACCTAAAGAGATTCGGGATATTGAGGAGGCTATGAAGCTGCCAGCAGACAATTCACTCAGTGAGCAGAGACATAGGGGGCGGATGTCCCCAATATGAATATAGGCGTTCAAAGGGGGGGGGCTCTATGCCGCCGGCCCGCGGCTATAAAACCTCGGGCTGTGGCCAATAGTAAGGGATGGCCTAGGTCACCACCTTGCTTTGTCATCTATCTATATGATAGGGTTAAGGATTACTTTTTTGAATGGTTTCAAAGGAAATGTTGGCAGGAAAACAGAATATAGCGCTTTTACGTGCAGTGGGGCTAGGGCTGGTTGCGGGCTATTTAGATATTGCTTGGATAATGCAACTAGCTGGGGTAGTCAGTGAAGTCTTTTTAAGATTTTTACAGCTGGTGAGCGTGCCGCTTTTGTTTTTTGCCGTGGTATCTGCCATCACTCAAATGGAACATTTTGAGCAAGTAAAAACTTTAGGCAGAAAATTTTTAAAATATACTTTATTGACGACGGTGGTTGCTGCTTTGACTGCTTTGGGGTTCTACAGACTGTTTAACCCAACTGTCGATGTGGTTGCTGGCCAGCAAGCCCTTCTTCCTGCTGAATTAGAGCACAATTATTTTGAGTTTTTATGGTCTATTGTACCGGATAATTTCGTTCGTGTTTTCTTAGAAAACCAAGTGTTAGGCTGTGCTTCTATTGGTGTGATCTTAGGTTTAAGTGTGTTGCGCCTTGAAGCCTCACATAAACAAGCGGTTACATCTTTTTTTGCGCATGGATTTGCATTGGTTTTACAGGTTGCAAAGCTGATCATTGCGCTGATTCCTTTTGGGATTTGGGCTTTTGTAACGCAATTGGTGCAAGAATTTAGAGCGGGCAATGAGGCTTTGTCTTTAATTTTAACCTATGTGCTCTGTGTTGTGTCTGCAAATTTAGTACAGGGTTTTATTGTGTTGCCTGTACTCTTAAAACTCAAGGGCATTTCACCCTTAAAAGCATTTAAGGGGATGTGGCCTGCTTTATCATTGGCATTTCTGAGCAAGTCTTCCAGTGCCACGATGCCGATGACTTTAGAATGTATTCAACATCGACTGCATGTAAAGCCTAGAATTGCAAAAAGTGGGGTGCCACTTTGCACGGTCTTTAATATGAATGGATGTGCGGCATTCATATTGGTTACTGTATTATTTGTGACAAGTTATCATGGGCTACATTTTAGTACGGGCGAGCAGCTCATCTGGGTGGGGATTGCTACTTTGGCAGCGATTGGAAATGCGGGTGTGCCTATGGGGTGCTATTTTCTGACCTCTGCAATTTTGGCGGGATTGGGTATTCCTTTGACTTTAATGGGTTTAATTCTTCCAATTTATACCATTATCGATATGATCGAAACGACCGTAAACGTATGGTCTGATTCTTGTATCTGTTTAATAGTAGACAAAGAAACAATCTGACTGTTATAGTGAAAAATCAGTATAAAAATTAAAATGAGCAATATTATTAAGAATTTCTAGACAGATCGTTTTGATTGCTCAAAAAACATAACCGTTCAAAGGGTGATGATGATACTCCGAAAGTTGAGCAGCTTGAGATTTTTTTGCCAAATATTGACCAGGCTGCCCAACTCCTTGATGCCCTTTGAACGCTGTAATGGATTGCAGATATGCCTATTAAAAGGGTTGATCATTTAGGAAGAACATTTGCATCTTCAAGCTGCGCTGGGATTGCCATTCATAAAAAAGGTTTGGAAGAAATCCCCTCCGTGATGGGTGCAGAGCTGAATGAAACCTCTTCCCACGATCCTTATCATCTCACTCCCTATGAATGGGCTATGTTCGGTGATGGTTTATTCGGTAGGATTGACGAGGCTCTGCTCATTAACTTAGAGTTAAAGGGTGCCTCGATCTATGCTTGTGTAGGTCGAAAAGAGATGCATCCTTTTGGTTCAATTTTGCACATTACCGTAGGCAGAGGAGATGTAGAGGCAGTCAAATGGGCATTAGCTCAAAATGAAAAAGTTAAGAGACATACCCCTCAGAATCATTGGTTAATCATGTGTGATGCAAATCAACGTACGCCGTTGCATTATATTGCGATGCTCACTTCGTATACTTTTTGCAGTTCAAGGCTATCAGCACGCCCTAAACTCCTTGACATTGCTAAGCTATTAATAGAAGCCTTGGGTGCTAATTTCGCTAAAGAATTAAATCGCGTGGATAAGTTAGGCTTAAGCCCATACCTATTGGCTAAAAAATACTGTAATACTGCAATACTAGAATTATTTGATACAATCGCCAAATCAAAAAAAATTCTGATTACATATAAAAACTTAGATCCAGTGTTGCACTATACTGAAAAAGAAAGACGTTTTTTAGAGCATGAAGCAGCAGGGGATCTGCAAACATTTTTGGCATGTAGTGCATCTGAAGATTTTTTAAGCACTCTGCCAAATCCATTTGGCATGAGGCCATTGCTGATTGCTTTAAAACAAAATAATCTCAAAGAATTTAATAACCATTTTTGTCGATTTTCCTATATGCATATGGAGTTGCTACAAGAGCTCGATCCTTTTACCGGAAATACCCCTTTTTTATTGGCAGCAGCTTATTTAGATGATTTGGAAGAAGTTTTTGATTGGGCATGGGGTACGGGTGAATTAGAGCAAACGAACGCATTGGGCCAAAATGCTTTACATTTGGCGGTCACGCAGTTGCAGGTTAAGAATGTCGAGTACTTGCTCAGAGTGCTGCCAAAACGTTGTGTTTGGGCCGCAGATTTTTTAGGGCGCACGCCTTTGCATTTAGTGGCTTTATTATTACCCATTGAGTTGGGATACGATTATAGTCGATTGAATGATTTTAGAAGCAAACAATTAGAAATAGTCAATTTATTGCAGCAGGCAGAGGCTTCTGTCGATGCGCATGATAACTTTTATAAGTCCCCTTTAGATTATGCAATTGAGGCGCAAGCCAGTGATAGCGCCTTAGCGAAAGCACTGCGTCCTAAGGAAGTTGCTGGAGTCACTTCCAAAGTGCTGTCTTATTGCTACGGTTGGTGGACGCGCAACCAACCCGCATTACCTGAATCAGACTCAGCACCAACTGCAGCAAAAGCGCGCCCCAGTCACAATCTTTTCTAAGAGGCTTGGGTAAAAACGTACTTATTGAAGAATTTGGGGCATGGAAGAAGGGTAATCCCCCCTAAAAAGCACAGATGCCAAAAGTAGAATTTTCTCGTAAAATAAGCGTAGGAGATTCTGCATGAAAAAATCAAAATATTCAGATAGCCAAATAATTTCTATTCTGAGACA
>JAHFQF010000180.1 GCA_023266435.1 Legionellales bacterium
TACATTGAAGTATATTACAATCGTAAGCGTCTTCATTCAACTCTCGGCTATCTCAGCCCAGAGGCTTTTGAGGCAAAATTTGTAGCTTAGTAACCTGTCCGCTTTTTCGGGGCAGGATCACTTATCTGGGACAGTTTACAAAACTCTTGCCGCAGACTATGTCTAAAGAAGCTCAGTCTGAAATGCTAGAAAAACTCCGCGTCCCATTGATAAATAAGTTAGAGGAATTTATTATTTCCCAGCCCACTGACCCAGCTAGGATGACATCGGCCTTAGTATTGCGAAACGCATTACATGCTCCTGACGCAGCTGTGCGTCAAGATAAATTCTCTGGGTTGATAGCTGCACAAAAGGCTAAAAGAGCTGAAGAGGCAAGGAAACTTCAAGAGGCACAGGCAGCGCGGGCAGCAAGAAGAGAAGCAAAAAAACCTACTAATGTTATGGCGCAACTACAGCAAGATGCAGCCGCAGCTGAAGCTGAAGCTGAAGCTTCTCGCAAGGCAGAAAAAGCTAATTTTGATGCAGTAAAAAACTTTTATTTGGTAACAGACTGCCTGGATAAAATTAGCAGGGGGAAGATACCAGATCAGGATGCTTTATTACACAACACTCTAAATGAAGCAGTAAAAACATTTACACCAAGAAATAAAGCAGAATTTAATAAAAAATGTGAGAGCATTTTAGCAAATCCAAATCTCAGAAAGCAGGTTAAGAAAGCATCGAGAAAATATGATGTAGCTTTTGAAAAGGATGACTTTCAAATTTTTTTAAAACAAGCGCCTAATATTACCCACGATACGATAAAAAATAAAATAAAAGAGGTGACGAAAACTCATACTATTGCTGATAAATTGGCTGAGCATATGAAATCAGTTGCTGGTATTTTGAGAATCTCTAAGGGTAAGTCTGGAACTTCCGAGGCCCCTCCACAAGGTGTGATAACAAGCAAAAAGCAGCCGCCTACTCATAGACCTGCGCAAGAGCCAGAGGGTAAACTGCCAAAGAAACGGCCTACATCACATTGATAAACGCATCTCTCGCCTCATCAAAAAACACGAATACTTCTACCTAGGTGAGGCTACACTCTCTTATTGTTAGAGCAAATTAATTTGTGTGGCAATTACACTGAAAGCACACTGAAATTAGCTAATAGCGCGGTGTCAGTAAATTGTAAAAAACATTTTTCTGACACCGTGCTTAACCGACTGGATGCCAACTCTGCATATCCGCCCTAACAGGCGGATACTGGGCTGGCATGACAATGCGCTTGTTTTAATGGTAGCTCTATCATTAACCTTTTTTGGAGTCTTGTACTTCTTTCGTGCTTTTTGGAATTTGATTTGGATCAAAGAAACTCATATCCAATAATCCAATATCATTCATCACACGATAGGCATCAATCAACATCTTCATTTCAGCTTCAGAGGCTGAGCTCAAAGCGGTAATGTATTGTGTTTCTCCGTTTAATACGTCCAGCAAAGAACGCGTACCTAATTGACGCTCTTTACGCGCAAGATCTAAAAACTCCCCAGAAATGTTAGATTGATTACGCAAATGCATTGCATTGGCTCTAGAGGTTTCTAGATCCTGCCAGCTATTACGCACTCTTTCTGAAATATCAATACGTTTTTGGCTCAGATCATGCTTTGCTTTGATAAGCTTTTCACGCTTTGAATGCAATGATGCGTAATCTCCGCCCCCAGCATATAAAGGATAATTTGCTTCAAACATGGCTGTATAGACTTCTTTCGTCCCGAAAGTCCCGCCATCATCGTGGTTAAGCGCACCCTTTAAAGTAAAATCAATCTTCGGTGCAAACTTAGCTTTTGCGCCACGAATATCTTGCTCTGCAATTTGTACATCGTACGCTTTGGTTTTAATCTCTAAGTTATTTTCCAATGCAATGTTCACAGCCTCATCTACAGTCTTAGGCAATAAATGGAAAGGCTCTGGTGGTTTCGCAAATTTATTTACATCTGGTTTATATTTGAAAACAGATAAAAAGGTATTTTCCGCTTTATTATAGCTACCTTGTGCTGATACTGTTTTGGCCGTAGCGCCTGCTAAGCTAGACTTGGTTTGCAACACGTCAGTAGATAAACCGGAGCCTCTTTTAACGCGAGCTTCTTCCATCCCGGTTTGTTGTTTGAAATTATTTTCAGACAATGTGGCATAACGCAAAGTTTCTGCTGCTCTCATTAAATCAAGAAAAGCTTTGGCTCCATCCAAAATCAACTTTTGCTGTTCATTGCTAAAGTTAACTTTTTTAGAGCGATACGTGGTTTCTGCATTTTTGACTAGAGCCCCAGTTTTACCAAAATCAAACAACAACTGTTTGACTGTGACTTCTTCCACATCACGCCCGGTTTCTGTATCAGCTGTTGTCCCAGGATTTAAGCGTTTTTCCCAACCTGTATTGGCTTTTAAGTCTACTGTTGGTAGCCAAGCAGCTTTCTCTTTTTTCAAATCAAATTTACTTGCTTTGACACCAGCCTCTTCTGCTAAAATCTTATCATGCTCTTGCAGTAAGTTAGGAAGCAATTCTGCTAAGTTATCGCTGTATGCTGGAGAGCAAACAAAAGCGCACGAGAATATTGCGGCGCCAAAAATTCTTTTCATGGTATCGGATTTCCTATACAATTTAGCTAACCTATAAAAAAGACTAAAGGCTAGTACTGTACTAGCCCCTTTGGAGTAAATTATGGATTTATGTCCCTGCGGAAGTCAAATTGAATATAGCATATGTTGCGGTCCTTTCTTAGAGGGTAATCGCACGCCGGCTACGCCGCTATTACTAATGCGCTCCAGGTACACTGCTTTTACGCGATCTAATACTGACTATATTGGCAGCACTCAAAAAAAAGCAGCAGCAAAAGATTACGATCCAGAGGGCACGGCAGCATGGTCTAAGCGATGTGAGTGGATAGGGCTGACGGTAGTGGAGCATTCGCCTGTGTCAGAAAAAGACACGGTAGGCACTGTAGAGTTCATTGTAAACTTTAAAGAAAATGGCATTGAAAAAAATATTCATGAAAAAAGTCATTTTGAAAAAATCGAGGGCCGCTGGTACTACACTAAGGGTATTCATAAGACAAAGCATGTCAACCAACCTGGTAGAAATGATCCTTGTAGTTGCGGCAGCGGACTGAAATACAAAAAATGCTGCGGTAGTGCTCAGGCTGGAAGCGCCAACTAATGCACTTACTCGCGCACTTTAGGTAGGATATAAAAATCAATTGCGACGGCTATTAGGGTAACATGGTTTTTGTATCTACTAACATGCCATCATAGATTTCCGTAGAGAGAGGGCTGGTTACTACCTGTAGTGTGCCCTTGATTTGGGTATCCTGTAAGGCAATCAAAGCTTTATTATCCTGATAATTAATTAATTTGACTGGTGTCATAGCTAATTGCTTTTGATCTTTAATGACCCAAATGACATTGTCTGGTTGTAGCGCATGCTCAGGAATTAAATAGCTGTTTTCAATCGGTTTTCCTTCGATTTCAGCATCTACCAATTGATCGAAATACAGGTTTTGATTTTGTTTTAAGGGATCGGTGATGCTTAATAGCACTTTAGCTAGGCTGGTGTTATCAACCAACTCAGGTAAAACGCGTATAATCTTTGCTGTCATCCCTGCAACAGAGACTGCCACTTGTTCAGGTTTAGTCAAATCCCCCAAGTAGGCAATGGCTTGTTGCGGGATTAACACAACGACTTGATAATTATCGGTACAGGCAAACTCAGCAACTCGGCTACCTTCTGTCACAACTTGTCCTTCTGCGATGGTTTCGGAAAGCACCACCCCCTCACAAGGTGCAGTAATTCGTGTTCTTTGTAAGTTTAACTGGGCCAATGCTGTTGCATCTTGCGCTGCGCGTAACTGGGCTTTTTTTTCAGATAATAGCGTACTATCAAGATCGAGTTCATTTTTAGAGGTTGCTCGTTGATTTATCAGCGCTTTTAATTCAAAGGCTGCATGGGCCGCCAAAGCGCTGGCTTGATCAAATTGGTATTGATATTCTGTTGGATCGAGTTGACACAGCAGTTGGCCTTTCTGTAGATGGCTACCTATTTCTAGTTGTTCTGCCTGCTCGATGATATTACCACTGACTTGTGCAATGATCTGGTAGCGATGCTGCGGTTGCACAGTGCCCCGCCCTGTGATTTTGACTGAGTGTGTAGCCGGCTCGATGTGACTCACGGTTAAACGCTCAGGTTGAGTATTGACTGTAGAGGTCTCAGGGGTGCTCTTTAAAAAAGACAGGCAATAGGTCAATATCAATGCCAGCAAAAAAATAGCCAGTGGCTTGGCTGTTTGTTGATTTAATGGAACACGCATTATTGATCAGTCCTTTGTACTATACCCAAGATACTCCAAAATACCTGTTCCTAGCTGCTCGAATTTAACCATCTGCAGCCTTCCTCACCTCGCAATAGTATCGACTATTCCTTGGTTCGGAAAACTGCACCTGGCTAAATCCGCTTTGCTATAAACTACGCATTTTGAAGCATCTTGGGT
>JAHFQF010000181.1 GCA_023266435.1 Legionellales bacterium
GAATTGGCAAAAAATACCAATTATTTTAGAGGCACAACCTAAAAATACTGCGCCGGCTATCGCAATGGCTGCTTGGCATGCAATGCAATTGGAAGCAGATCCCATTTTGGTGGTGGTATCTAGTGATCATTTGATTGAGCCTATAGAAGCCTTTCACGCCGGTGTGTATCAAGCAGCACAATTGGCTGCGGCAGGGAAGTTAGTGACCTTTGGCATTACCCCTACTCATGCAGAGACAGGTTATGGCTATATCACAGTGCACGCACAAAGTGCTAGCCAAACAACGGGCTATCAAGTCGAGCGCTTTATAGAAAAACCTGCTTTAGAGGTTGCACAAGCGCTCTTGGCCGGGGATCAACCTGTTTTTTGGAACAGTGGCATGTTTGTATTTCGAGCCTCTGTATATCTAGAAGCATTACAGCAGTGTGCCCCCCAGATTTATCAGATGACACAATTAGCGATGGGTAAGGTGCAGATGGATTTGGACTTTATTCGACCTGATCCGGTGCTCTTTAATCAAATTGAAGGCGAGTCTATTGATTATGCAGTCTTGGAAAAAGTAAGCAATATCGCCTTAGTGCCGTTAACTTTGAACTGGTCAGATGTGGGTTCATTTTCTGCATTGTCTAAACAATACCAGCCTGATCCACTCGGTAACACAGTGTTAGGCGATGCTGCTCTATATGAAACAGCCGACTCACATGTACACAGTACCAATAGATTAGTTGTGACGCTAGGTATGAAGAATACCACCGTGATTGAAACACCCGATGTGGTCTTAGTGATGAACAATCAATGTGATCAGCAATTAAAAATGGTGGTGAATGATCTGACCAAGCAAGGTCGTCATGAAATTAAAGCAGCCTATCGAGCGACTAGGCCTTGGGGTGAGTATGAAACCCTAGATCAAGGTCCACGGTTTCAGGTGAAACGTATCACTGTCAAAGTAGGTGCTCAGCTTTCTCTACAACTTCACCATCATCGCTCTGAACATTGGGTTGTGGTAAAAGGCTCAGCCAAAGTGACCAAAGGGGACGATCAGTTTTTATTGACGGAAAACCAATCGGTTTATATCCCCATCGGCACACAGCATCGTTTAGAGAATGTTGGAAAAATCCCACTAGAAATCATAGAAGTACAATCTGGCAGTTATCTAGGAGAAGATGACATTGTGCGCTTAGATGATGTCTATGGCCGTTTAATTCAGCCTGAAGTAAATTTAGCTTAAAAGCCATGTTGCGTTTTATAAAAAATGTGATTGTCTTCGTTGCTGAATTGTTGCTCGCATTATGCATCGGGTACGCTTTGTTTTATGGTTTTATTGGCTATCAAGCCTTAAAAAAATCACAAACTGATCCGATTTTTCAACAAGTCCTGCAGACCATCAATCATCATCAAACAGCAATAGATATTTTGGGAGCACCCATTACTCCTGAATTATTATTTTTTGATCACAAAACAACGGATAAATTGAATAAAGACACACGGCAAATCGATCTCGTCATACCAATTAAAGGGCCTAAGCAAACAGCAACTTTATTTGTACAATTGGTTAGAAAGGGAGCATATTGGCAGTATGCTCTTTTACTCCTGAACGTAGATGGCTATCAGGAGGATATTGATTTGTTGCTACTGGATAAACCCGGGTACTTTTATGAGGAACGTTCTCAGCAGATAGAGCCGCGCTAAAAACATGTATTTTGGAGTTTTTGAATAAAGCAAGATGAGAATATGCCTAGGCAGGACGGGGATCTATTTTGAGACCAATTAGCGCAGGGACGTGAGATTTGTAGCCATGGATGGCGCTTTCGAAAAGTAGATCCCAGTTCTGCCACAAAAAACAGTGCTTCTCGTGTGTAAAAACTACGAACTTGGGTATATAGGAAATTGTTAATTCAGATAGGTGATCTGACTTTCAGGCAGTAAGGAGTACCGAGAGATGCCGCGTCAAGGGAATGAAAATGCAGAGAGAGCCTCTGCGGAGACGAACGCGGTTGCGGTCTCTATGCCTGTAACAGAGCCAGCAACAAACACCGCATGGGTTGATTTCGGTTTTATCCTGTCTATGTTAGATCCCAGAGAATTCATTATTCCTTGGACTACACGCAAAACAAAGATCTGGTCTTTGTATTTGATGTTGGCAGGATTGTTTGCTGTTTTAGAAATCAATTATGATTTGTCTACGCGATTTTCAAATACTATTTTACACAGCAATGAGCTATGGCTGTCGATTTTTTTATATGGCTATGAACCAGCCCTCATGCTCATCAATCTCATGTTCGCAATCTACCCTGATCGGCTGCCTGTACTGCAAGCAGAAAACGATGATACCCATGTGCATCTCATTCAAAACAGTCCGGAGCCAATAGTTAGGCCACTTTTTTTTACACAGCAGCTGTATAATGGCAAAGCGGCCATCGTGATTCCTTCGCATAAAAATGCAGACTTCATTCAGGAAACGTTGAAGGCATGTTTACAAGTTGCACACTCCGCAAGGCAAATTATTGTGGTAGATAATGGCAACAGCGAGACACCTTTAGATGATACTTTGCAAAAGGTCAAATCATTAAACCCTGAGATTCAATATGTGTGGGTGGGAAAGGGTAATAAAAGCATTGCCCAGTATGTAGGGCTTAGAATAGCTACCGAGTTTGAAGAAATACTGCTTATCGATGATGATGTATTGCTGCCAGCTGATTTTGTCATGCCTACATTTTTACTTTCAGACTCAGTGGATGGAGTTTGCGTATCTATATTAGCGACTGACAGCCAGAGAGAAACTCCACTTTTTGTTGCTTGGCAAAGGATTGAATATGGAAAGGCAGATTTTTTCAACCTGCTGTTAGATAGAAGCCGCAGTATCGCTGCACCACATGGGGCCATTTCTTATTGGAAAAAAGAAATTCTGCAAAAGGTATTAGAGCATCATAATCTGGTTTTTTATGGGGAAGACGTAAAACTAGGATTAATTGCGCAGCATTGTGGTTATAACTTGAGATTCTATCCACACTTCCCAGTAAATACGGTTGCGCCTTCTACTGTACTTGGTGCTGCACCAAATTGGTGGGGACAGCGTGTGCGCTCTTGGGAAATGATTCGACATGCTCGCCTGTTCTCATTTATTCGCCATTTCATAACCACTTCTAAAGATACTTTGTCTGGTACTTTGATGCTGAAATTGTCTCAGTTTAACGCAATTTATGCGAACGTTGCTGATGTACTACGTTTTCCAGTGATGGTGGTTTTGGGCGGTCGTCCTACTTTCTGGTTCAGATATGTAGCTTTTCAAGTAGCAGATCTGGTTTTTACACATTTATGGAATGAGGAAAAATTAAAATATCGTCCCCGGGAAAAAAATACTAAATTAGCCATTTGGACGTATTGGATTTACAAACATTTATTGCAGTTGATTGCAATTCCAAGTCTGGCCAGGGCATTGTTTATTTATTTACCCAATGCAAAAACTTGGAAACGTATTCCGGAGCTTGAGAGCGCAGGTGAGTTAACCATAGCTCAAATTGTTGCGACATCAGAGCAATTATTGCAAGCGCAAGGGTTTACGAATGTATCGGTGCCAGCACCTGTACCCCGCAGAAGAGAAACATTGCATGAGTCACGGTATTTTGCGGGTAGGCAAACAGCAGGAAATATTGAGGACTACGATGATGAGAGACTACGGTTAGGTGATTCGTGCTCGCAACAATTTAATGGAAGCCAACTAACGTCTATATCTTCTCTGCCCCCTGCTTCTACAGTATCTCAACTTTCTGATTTAAAAAGCAGAGAGGCTGAAAAACATCATGCACCGGGCGTGCGCCCTCACAGAGCGGTGCCGGTGACATGGCGGCACCTTGGTAGCTCAAGGTCAGACAAGGGACAGGCAGCCGCTATTTCGCAGCACACACAGGGTGTGACTGTGTCGCGTGAATATTATGAGCTATTGGATGAAATGAGTGTGCACAGTAATGAGTCCGTCCGTGAAAGATATGCACATCCAATCTTGCATCAACAAGATTTGCAGCAACAGCGTAAGGAGGAGCGCAGTCATAGCGCAAGCACAGCAGAAACAACGATGTCTGAGAGGATGGGAAGCTGCAGGCAATCCAGGCTGTAGCTTTTTAAGCATTCCCCAGAGAGAGGGAATGCTTTTAATCATTCGGCTTGCTTATTTTGGCTGTATGCCTGGATTTAAGACTTACCCTCTTTTTTTGCTTTTTTAGCCGCACGTTTTTCTTTAGTGGATTTGTGCACAGCTTCTTTTTTAGTTTCTTTTTTCTTGTCTTGCGATTTAGTCGTAACTGAGTTCCTTATATTAAAAACGTTTGCTGTTAAGCAATTCTATATTAACAGATGCTTCAAATTTATCTATAGCAACCTGGGTGCTAGGAGCTTTGTACCCCCAGGACTGGCTTGAACACTGGCGATTTGTGTGCAAACTAGTTTGTCTGCTGGTGGTGCGACAGCTTGCCAGGTATTTTGGAGTATCTTGGGTATAT